>NZ_JBWLUX010000014.1:0-164920 GCF_057784315.1 Mesorhizobium sp. CNPSo 4684
GCGCATTGATATCGCGCGGATCTCGAACCTCTCGCAGGATAGACATAATCAACGGCACCGCGGCCTCCTCTGTAGCGAGAAAGCCTCTCAAGAATCCCTCTTTTCCTACTTGGCAAGAGCCAATCAACTTATCTGCGATTCCCCTGCCCGCACGGGGGGAGATCGGCAGCTTCGGCGCTGCCCCTCATCCGCCCTTCGGGCACCTTCTCCCCATGAAACGGGGAGAAGGGAAAAAGCCTACACCTGAGATCGCATGGCCTCGTTGAGGTTCCACATGTCCTTTTCCTCAGGTGCCGTCTCCAGGCCCAGAACCGGAATCTGCTTGCGCAGATGGTCGTGGTGGGTGCGCACGCCATATTCGAGGTCGGAGAGATAAAAGCCCTCGAAGGCGTCTGAAATCATCGACTCGTTCGACCAGACGGAAAGCTGCACATCCTCGTTCATGGTGTCGCGGTCGATGCGATAGGCAAGATAGCGGGCCGCGGCCTGTTCGCGCGTCTCGTCGGGGTAGCGGTAGATGGCGCCGCGCAGCAGCGTCTGCCCGGTCGACAGCGGGAACTCCTGATAGAACTGCACCGATTCCGGCATGATCGACAACGCGTTGTTGGGGAAGATGCCGTAATAGATCCAGGCCCTGCGCAGATGCTCCGGCAGATGCGAAGCATCGGGCGCAAGCTTGATGTACTCGCGCACGCTCCAGCGCCTTCCGGCATGCGGATTGTAGGTGGCGAAGGAGCGCGACACGCCGTTGATGAACGGCTCGTCGAAATAGGTCGCACCGTAGAGATCCTGCAGCGCCGGATGCGCCATGGCGACGTGGTAGCCTTCGTTGTCGACGTCGCGCACCGACTTCCAGTTAACCGGCGACTTCTGCGTCCAGACACCCCAGGACGGCACCATCTCGGCCACATTGTAGTGAGCCATCTCTGCTTCGATCGGCTTCAGCAGTTCGGCCACCGAAGGCTGTGGGCCGCCCTTGCGAAAGCGGATGAAGATAAAGCCCATCCAGACATCGAGGTCGAGCGGCATCAGGCCGAATTCGGTCTTGTCGAGTTCGGGGAAGGAGCGCGGGCGGGCGGCGCCGCGCAGCGTGCCGTCTAGATTGTAGACCCAGCCATGGAACGGGCAGACCAGCGCGTTCTTGCAGGTGCCCTGGCTGTCGGCGACGACGCGGCTGCCGCGATGCCGGCACATATTGTTGAAGGCGCGCACGACGCCATCCTTGCCGCGCACGATCAGCGCCCGCTCGCCGACCACGTCCATGGTCAGATAGTCGCCGGCATTCGGCACGTCGGAGATATGGCCGGCAATCTGCCAATGGTTGCGGAAGACGTATTCCTTCTCGAGTTCGAGAAGCGCGTCGGAGTGATAAGCCCAGCCCGGCAGGCCCCGCCGGTCCCAATCATTGGGGATCGCCACGTCACGGAGGTGCGGGTTCATAAAAAGCTCTTACTTTGTTGAATACTCATTCAATAAAATCATATTTTGTATTGAAATGCAATGGTTTGTGGAAATCAGGAGGTTCCTCAATGGTGTTGTCGAGCCAGCTTGGAGCCGGCTCGATCGAAGAAAATCCCGGAAAATCCGGGCGTTAGCCAGGTCGTGAAATGGCCGTCTCGCATACGGATTTGGGCGCGCCGGACCGAAAAAAGCGGCCCTGTCCAGAAATCAAAAAAAAATGCCTGCCGTCGCAAATTCAATCCGCAGTGTGAGCTTGTTCATAGTTTGACTGGCCAGCAGTAGGCTTTGCTGCGTTCACGGCCCGCCTGTCGTCAACGTTTTGATTGCGCGCATGAAACAGCACCGCAAACGAACCCTGCCGTCGGCACATGACCGGATTTGCCCGGACATGCCCGAATTTCTTGTTTCAAGCCTGTTACGCGGGCAAGCCAAGCGCATCATTCGCCCGTTACCAGGCGCGTTTAAGTTCGTTTCATAAGAAATCGAAGGGGAGCAACATGTATACGAAAGCTGAGATCACCAGCAATGAACGGCGCGCCCAACTGGCACTGCGCCAGCGCGCCAGCGACCATCCGGTGGTGATGTTCTCGATGCTGGGCGCCTGCGCGCTTGCCGTCCTGTTCCTGACGCCGGCTTCCGGTCCGGCCTTCGCATCGCTCAACCCGCCGGCCAATGTTGTCGATGGCGCGCCGACCACCATCAAGACCGCCCGGCTGCCGGTGCCGGAAATCGATTTTGCCTGCAAGGGCCAGGCCTGGGGCGCCGAGAGCGCGGAGTGCCTGCGCGTCATCGCCGCCCAGTCCGGCGTGCACAAGGCGCGTGCCATCCGCATGATCGCCAACGCCGCGCCGCTGACCACGACACCCAACGTTTTTTGAACCTCCCGAGCGCTTCCTCCCGCGCTCTTTCCTGGCTCCCGCCGCCCTGCCGGTCGGGAGCCTCTTTTTTTCCGGGCCAGGCGATATTCAGGTGAGGCCGGCCTGCGGATGGTGCTCCGCTCCGGTTCTCGGAAGCCGCCATTCTCGACTCGGCCTGACCTGAATCTCGACTGGCTCTGGGGTGGCCCCGGAAAGAAAAATCAGCCGGCGGCGGCGACCTGGTCGGCGATGGCGGAGAGGACGCCGCGGACGTCGAGCGTCGAGAACGGCTTTTCCAGGATCTGCGGCCGCTGCTGCGCCGGCAAGGCTTCGATCTCGGCCTTGGCGCCGATCAGGTCGCCGGTGACCAGCACGAAGCGTTTCGCGAGCGCCGATTGCTCGGCCAGCAGCTCGCGGTAAATGGCGATGCCGCTGATGCCGGGCATACGCAGGTCGGAAAAGACGATGTCGGGTGGCATGTGGTCACTCAGGGTTGTCGCCGCCGATGTCCAGACCGGCACGATCCGCGATTTGATGCCCATCAATTCCAGAATGTCGGAGAGCGAGCCGGCGACGTCGGGTTCGTCGTCGATGATCAGTGCGTGGCGCAAGCCGCTCGAACGGGCCGGGCTGTCGCCGACCGTGGCCGCACCGCTGCTGATCGCTGGCAGCTGGACGACAAAGCGCGCGCCGCGCGGCAGCACCTCCTCGAACCAGACATTGCCATTGTGCCGCTCGATGATCGACTTCGAGATCGACAGACCGATGCCGGTGCCGACGCCAACCGGCTTGGTGGTGAAATAGGATTCGAAGATGCGGCCGCGGATCGCCTCCGGAATGCCCGGTCCATTGTCCTCGACCGAAAAGCCGGGATTGCCGCGGTCGCTGCGGAATGTCCGCACCTTGATCAGGCGGTCGCCGCCAATGCCGGCCAGAGCATGCTGGGAGTTGATCAGGAAATTGGCGGCCACCTGCGTCACGTGGTCGGCATCGGCCATCGCCAGCAGCGGGCCGGGCGCGAAATCGGTGTCGATGATGATGCCGCTCGAGCGCGCGCCATAGGCTGTCACTTCGAGTGCGGCGCGGATCACCTGGTTGAGATCGGTCTCGGCCTGGGCCGCCGGATGCAGGCGCACCATCGACAGGAAGCTCTTGACGATGCGGCCGCAGCGCTCGGCGGCGGCGCGTACTTTTTCGGCGCGCACCTTGGTCTGCGGGTCGGTGGCGAATTCATGCAGCAGCGTCGACTGCGCGACGACCACGGCGAGCGGGTTGTTGAGCTCGTGCGAAACGCCGGCCAGCAGCGAACCCATCGCCGCCATCTTCTCGTTCTGGTGCAGTTTCTCGCGTTGGCGGTTGATCTCTTCCTCGGCGCGCAGTTTGTCGCGCAGGTCGCGGATCGAGCCGAAGATGAGGTGGCGGTCGGCAACCCGCATCTCGGTCGCGGTCAGCTCGATGGGAAACACCTCGCCGGCCGCATTCTGGGTTACCGTCTCCAGTCGCTGGCCGACCATCGGCGCGCCGCGGCCAGACATGTACTCGGCCCCCGACACGTAGCCCTTGCGATAATATTCCGGCACCACCGTATCGAGCAGGTCCTTGCCGAGAATGTCGCTGCGCTGGAAGCCGAACATCTTTTCAGCGGCCGGATTGAATTCGATGATCGAGCCGGTCTCGTCGATGACGATGATGGCGTCGAGCGATGCCTGCAGCATGGTGCGGCGGATGACTTCGCTGGCGTGGGCATCCGACGGCGACCGCTCAATGGCGTCGCCGATGGCAAGCGCGATGATGTGCAGCGCCGCCTCTTCCTCGTCGGTCCACTCACGCTCACTGACGCAGTCATTGACCGCAAGCGTGCCCCACAGATGGCCGTGGGCGAACACCGACACCGACAGAAACGATTTGATGTGCTGCTTCTCGAAATCGGTCCTGAGGAAACCGTCGAGGTTGCGCGTGTGGCCGGCGAAGACCTTGCCTTGCCGCTCGTCCTCGGCAATCCGCTCCAGCAGCGGGTCGTTATCGACGATCGATTGCATGATCACCGTCGGCGAGGCCAGTTCGCCACCGAAGCGCGGGTCGATCCAGTAGGCGGCGACCGACTGGGCAAAACCCTGGCCGGGCAGCTCGCGCAGCCTGAACAGAATACCGCGCTGGCAGTGCATGGCGACGCAAAGCGTCTCCAGGATGGTGTCCATCTCGCGCTGCCAGTCGCCGGCTTCGCGCAGCCGGCGCACGACACGCACGGCCGCCATCGCGGCGCCCTGGCGAACGCCCTTCAGGTCCATGCGTGCTGGGTCAGCGGTCATGTCAGCCATCTATACAGGGCCGTGGGTGGTAGGGCTCTAGAACGGTGCACCCGTTCCATCTCTTTGTTCCGACGCAATTCCGGACGGAAAACCGCTACGCACTTTTCCTGGAATTGCTAGTGTCCGTCGCCGGTCGGCAGCGAGAAGATATAGCCTTCGCCGCGCACCGTGCGCAAAAATTTTGGATTGGCCGGGTCGGCTTCGATCTTCTTGCGCAGCCGCATGATGCGGATGTCGACCGCACGCGACGATTCCGGGTCTTCGACGAAGCCGATCGCCTCGGAGATCGCCGCCCGCGTCAACAGCCGGTTGGCACGGGTCAGGAAAACCTCCAGCACGTCGAACTCGCTCTTGGCCATGTCGATGACGGTGCCGTTGGCGCCGGTGACAAGCCTGCCGTCGAGGTCAGCCTGGAATTGACCGAAGCTCAGCCGGCGCCCGCCATCGGCTTGCGCCTTCGCAGCCTGCGGCGGGCTCGGTTGCGGCACCCGCCGCAGCACGGAGCGGACACGGGCCAGCACCTCACGCAATTCATAGGGCTTGACGATGTAGTCGTCGGCGCCAAGCTCCAGCCCGACAATGCGGTCGAGCGCGGTGCCGGCAGCCGTGGCATAGATGATGCCGATCGGCATTTTCGAGCGCAGCCAGCGGCCGAGCGACAGGCCATCCTCGCCGGGCATGGCGATGTCGAGGATGGCCAGGTTGAACGCTTCGGTCTCCAGCAAGGTGCGCGCCTCGGCAGCGCTTCCGACCTGGGTCACATCGTAACCATTGGCGCCGAGATACTCGGCGACCGCGTCCCTGAGATCGGGCTCGTCCTCGACGATGACAATTCGTGCCCGCACTATGGCCTCGCTCCCGCTTTCAGCAGAAAGTAGATTGGGTATAAACATGATGTCCAGCACTCATATCCGGTTGCAAGGGCGGGGGAAGAAAATATGGCTGCACGATCCGTCATCGCGCTGGTTTCCGTCGCCGATGTGGTGGCCGGCGATCTCGCCGACCATCTCGACCGGCGTGGCCATGACGTGCGCGAGGCGCGGCAGCCCTGGGAAGCCGAATCCCTGCTCTCGGCCGGAGGCATCGACGTCGTCATCGTCGGTGACAGCGTCAGCCAGGCGGATGGGCGGGACCTGCTCAGGCGTTATGGCGGCGGCAAGAGCGTGGACGGGAAGGCCGGGCCCGATTTCATCCTGATCTGCCGACCGGCCGATCTGGTCGACAAGGTGCTGGCGCTCGAGCTTGGCGCCGCCGACGTCGTTGAAAGCCCGCTCAATGTCCGGGAGCTTGCCGCGCGCATTGGCGGCCTGCTGACGCGACGCGGCAGGTCTGCCCAGGAACTGATCGTGCTGGAAAATGCCACCGTCGATTTGCGGTCGGCCATCGTCATGCACCGCTCGGGTGCGGAAGAGCAGCTGTCGCCGGGCCAGGTGGCGTTGCTCAGGCTGTTTCTGGCCAGCCCGCGCAAGGTGCTGACGCGCGACGACATCATTGCGGCGGCGCCGGCCGAAAATGCCGATGCCTTCGACCGCTCGATCGATTCGCGCATCGTGCGGCTGCGCCGCAAGCTCGACACCGAAACCATCATCACCATACGCGGCGCCGGTTACCGGTTCGACCCGCCGACGCAGCGCGCCGACTGAGAGCAGTAAGGCTCGATTGTTACGCGGCTCGCCCAAAACCGCTGCGCAATTTTGGGCGGCATGCATAGGCGTCAGCGCACCACCAGAAGCGATGGCCCCGACGGCAATTCGCTGGCGACCACGATGTCGCTGGAAGCCTGCGCGCGGTCCTTCAGGAGAACCGTGGCGAGACCGGCAAAACCGAGCAAGCCCTGTGCGTAGAGCAGTGCCGAAAGCACCGTGGCAGCAGATTTCGTCTTCATCGGTATCCCCAAAAATCAAAAACCGCGGGTGCTTCAGGATAAACCCGAAGTGCCCGCGCCGCCCACGGAGCCCCCCGCTGCGGCGCGGGCCTTCGGTCCTCTCGGCAGCAAGTTGCCGGAGGGGCCGCGCATCCACTTCAACCCAAGGCCGACCCGCCAGAAGGCCTTGAGGCGGTTGATGCGCAGACTGGAGACAATCCAGACCAAGGCTATGAACAGCGCGGCATGCAGCGTCGAAACCTCGCCCGAATTCATGACCGCCAGTTTCGCCATCGGGGTGCCGGCTACTGTGCCGATGCCGCCGACAACAAATGCGGCAATGCTGATCCTGAAAAGCCAGGACAGGGTGGTCGATCTGATGCTCATTTTCGTTTGGCGCCGGCTGTTCTCGTTGGGATGACTGTGCGGTTGGCCTGTAACCAGATCATGCCGCCCGGGCCGCGCTTTGTTGCAAGTGGGTTTCGAGCGAAGTCAAACCTCTTTCATATAAGGATATCCGCGCCTTCGTTTGGCGGCCTGGCCACAGCCGGAGTGCGCAGGACGGACGGGGCGCTCTCGTTGGCTTCTCCCTTGCCCGCCTTGCTTGTTAACCAGAAGAAACAGATTCGAAACACAAACGAGCATCAAGCGAAGTCAGCCAGAAACATGACGCAGGGATAAGGCGGTCATCGAATTGACGCCGGCCGGGCCGGCAAAAGGGGAGCCATCATGTACAGAGCCATTTCCGCCAAACTCATCAACGTCACCGTCGCCGCTGCCGGCGCCGCAATCCTGCTTGGCGCCGCCAACAGCGCCGCCCATGCTGCGGCAAACCAGATCGTGGCACGCGTTTCGCTGTCGCAGCAGACCATGGAAGTGCTGGTCGACGGCCGGCCGACCTTCGCCTGGAAGGTCTCGACCGGCGACAGGGCGCATGTCACGCCGACCGGCTCGTTCAAGCCGACCCGCATGCATGAGATGTGGTACTCGAAGAAATACGATAACGCGCCGATGCCGCATTCGGTGTTCTTCAGCGGCGGCTACGCCGTGCATGCGACCTATGCCATCAAGCGCCTCGGGCAGCCGGCGTCGCATGGCTGCGTGCGGCTGCATCCCGACAATGCCGCGGACTTCTACCAGCTGGTTGAAACCTTCGGCCCGACCAACACCAGCATCGTCATCGTCAAGTAGCAGACTGCGGTTGGAGTGGTGGTGCAGCGCGGCCAGACGGCCGTGCCGCACCGCAAGCTCCCGCCTGAAGCTCCATCAGGGCTTCGCGGTAAATCAATCCAGTCAAAAAAAGAGGCCGGACGTTTCCGGCCTCTTTTTCGTTTGTTCGCTTCGCGGTTCGAGTGGGGCAGTTTTAGTCCACGGGCACCGGCATCAGCTTCGGGTCCGGCTTCTCGGCGTGATGCGGCAGGTCCTTGCTGGCGATGAAGGTGTAGAACATCGGCACCACGAACAGGGTGAACATGGTTCCGACCAGGATGCCGGTGAAGATCACCAGGCCCATCGAATAACGCGCCGCCGCACCCGCGCCGCTGGACACGATCAGCGGCACGACGCCGAGCGCCATTGCCGCCGTCGTCATCAGGATCGGCCGCAGGCGCACCTTGGCCGAGGCGATGATGGCCTCCCTTCGCGACATCTTGTGCTTCTCGCGTTGCTGGTTGGCGAACTCGACCAGGAGAATGCCGTGCTTGGTGATCAGGCCGATCAGCGTGATCAGGCCGACCTGCGTGTAGATGTTAAGCGTTCCAAGCCCCAGGTTGAGCGGCACGATGGCGCCGAAGATCGACAGCGGCACCGCCATCATGATGATCAGCGGATCGCGGAAGCTTTCGAACTGCGCCGCCAGCACCAGGTAGATGACGATAACGGCGGCCGCGAACGCGATCAGGATTGTGTTGCCCTGTTCCTTCTCCTGCCGGGACTGGCCGGAATAATCGATGAAAAAGCCTTCGGGCAAGCTCTCCTTGGCAAGGTTCTCCAGGGTCTGCAGCCCGTCGCCCGTGGTGACGCCCGGAAGCGGCAGCGCTGATATCGTCGCCGAGTTCAGCTGGTTGAACTGCTCGATCGCGGCCGGCGAGGCATTGGTCGAAATCTTCACCACAGCCGAAAGCGGCACCATCTCGCCGGTCACGCTGCGCACGAAATATTCGCCGAGCTTGTCGGGATTGTCGCGGAATTCCTGCGGCACCTGCGGGATGATGTCATAGCTGTTGGAGTCGCGGTCGAACTGCGCCACTTCGGCGCCGCCGACCAACAGCGTCAGCGTCTGGCCGATGTCGGCGATCGGCAGGTTGAGGGCGGCGGCGCGGTCGCGGTCGATGGTCACCGTCACCTGCGGCGCGTCAAAGGACATCGAGTTCTGCACGACGATGAAACGGCCGGAGGCCTGCGCCTTGTTCTTGATCTGCTCGGCCGCCTCGTAGACCTCGGCCGAACCGCCGGTCGAGCGAACCACCATGGAGATCGGCAGGCCGCCGCCGGAGCCGGGCAGCGTCGGCGGCGCGAAGACGAAGGCCTCGACGCCGGCGACCTTGGCGAGGCGTCCCTGGATGTCGGCCTGAAGCTCCTTTGAACTGCGCTGACGCTCGGCCCAATCCTTGAAGGCGAAGCCGACAAAGGCGCCGTTGGTCGCGCCGCCAAAGGCAACGGCGGAGAATTGCGCCCTGGTTTCAGGAATGTCCTTCACCAGGCCGAGGATCTGGTTGACATAGGTCTCGGTGTAGTCGGATGTCGCATAGCGCGGTGCCGTCACGATCGACAGCAGGAAGCCCTGGTCCTCTTCCGGCGCCAGTTCGCTTGAAGTCTTGGTGAACATGAAGCCGGTGAGCGCAACCAGCGCCACGACCATCAGCAGCGTCACCGGCCGATTTCTCAACGAGGCGGTGACCGCCCGCTCGTAGACATGCTCGACACGGCTGAAGGTGCCGTCGACGATGCGCTGGAAGCGGCCGGGGGCGCCGGCCTTCAGCAGGCGCGCCGCCATCATCGGCGTGATGGTGACGGCAACGACGCCGGACAGCACCACCGATCCGGCCAGCGTCACCGCGAACTCGCGGAACAGCGCACCGGTCAGGCCGCCGGTGAAGGCCAGCGGCGCGAACACGGCGGCCAGCGTAATGGTCATGGCCACGATGGCGGAGAAAATCTCGCGCATGCCGTTGAAGGCCGCCTGCATCGCCGACATGTGTTCTTCCTCCATGTGGCGATGGATATTCTCCACCACCACGATGGCGTCATCGACGACAAGGCCGATGGCCAGCACCATGGCCAGCAGCGACAGAAGGTTGATCGAATATCCGACCGCAAACAAAAGGAAGCAGACGCCGATCAGCGACAGCGGGATGGTCACGATCGGCATCATCACCGAGCGGAACGAGCCGAGGAACAACAGGATGACCACGATGACGATGGCGACGGCCTCGGCGATCGTCTTGAACACCTCGTCGATCGAGGCGCTGATCTGCTCGGTGGAATCGTAGACGATTTCGATGGTCATGCCTTTCGGCAGCGTGTCCTGAATCAAAGGCACGATCTTGTGGATCGCTTCCGCCGTCGTCAGCGGGTTGGCGGCCGGCGTCGGGAAGATGGCGAGGAAGGTGCCGGGCTTGCCGTTGAAGCTCACCCTGGTGTCGGTGCTCTCCGCGGCAAGCTCGACGCGCGCCACGTCGCGCAACCGCACCACCTGGCCGTCGGTCGAACGCAGCGGAAGTTCGGCAAAGGCCTCCGGCGTCTGCAACGTCGAGCGAACGGTGATCGACGACACGACATATTCGTTCTCGGTGTTGCCGGGCGCCGACAGGAAGTTAGAGTTGTTGATTGCGGTCAGCACTTCGGCAGCGGTCACGCCGCGCGCGGCAAGCTTCACCGGGTCGATCCAGACGCGCATCGAATATTCTTCGGCACCGAAGATCTGCACGTCGGCGACGCCTTCGACCGTCGATATGCGCGGGCGCACCACGCGCTCGATATATTCGGTGAGCTGCTCCTTCGTCATGTTCGGATTCTGCATCGAGATGTACATCATCGCGAATTCTTGGCCGGTACCCTTGACGATGACAGGGTCCTTCGAGGCGTCAGGCAAGGTGCCGCGCACGCCCTGCACCTTCGACAGCACCTCGGTCAGTGCGACATCCGGGTTGGAGCCGAGCTTCATCTGGACGACCACGGTGCTCGAAGAGGGCCGGCTCGACGAGGTGACGTAGTCGATGTTCTCGGTCGAGGCGACGGCACGCGCGATCGGGGCTGAGATGAAGCCCTGGATCAGGTCGGCGCTGGCGCCGGGATAGGCGGTCGTGATGGTGATCGCCGTCTCGTCGACCTTCGGATATTGCCGGATCGACAGGTTGAAGATGCCCTGGAAACCCAGGAGCAGGATCATGCAGGCCAGCACGGTGGAGAGCACCGGCCGGCGAATGAAAATATCGGAAACGTTCATTGCTGAGCCTGCTGGTTCGCCGACTTGCTGGGATCAATGGTGTTGTCGACAGCAACGGACATGCCGTTGAAGAGACGGTTCTGACCGGCGGTGACGACTTCGTCGCCGGCCTTGATGCCTTCCACGATCTCGACCATGCCGTCGTTGCGGCGGCCGGGCTTCACGAACACCTGCGACAGGACAAGCGCCGGCTTCTCCTCTTCAGCGGCCGGTTTGCCGGCGTCGGCAGCGGCGGGCTTGTCTGTGGACTTCACCGCGTCGGCGGCGGGCTTGGCGGCTTCGGCCTGCGGCTTTGCGGCATCGTCGGCCGGTTTGTCGGCGGCCGGCTTCTGATCCTCGGCCTTTGCCGGCGGAGCCGCGCCCGCCTCGGCGGGCTTTGCCGGAACGACCACGAAGACGAAGTCGCCATAGAGGCTCGACGTCAATGCCGTCTGCGGCAAGGACAGGATATTTTTTTCCTGCGGCAGCTCGACGCGAACCTGGACGAACTGGCCGGGCGTCAGCTTGCCATCAGGGTTGGCGACTTCGCCCCGGACGGACACCAGGCGGCTAGAAGCGTCGATCTTGGGATCGATGCCGCGAATGGCGCCGGCAAATGGCATGTCGCCGCCGCCGCTGCCGCCGATGCCGAGCCGCACCGTCTGGCCGATCTTGAGCAGCGGCAGCTGCTGTTCGGGCACCGTGAAATCGACCCGCATGGTGTCCAGATCCTGCAAGGTCACCACTGCGCTGCCGGGCGAAAGATACTGGCCAAGGTCGATTTTGGGGATGCCGACGGTGCCGGCGAACGGCGCCGTCAACTGCTTCTGATCAAGCACGGCCTGCAACTTGTTGACCTGCGCGGCGGAGGCCGATGCCGCAGCTTGCGCGGTGTCGAGCGTGGCGTCCGTGCCGACACCGCGCCGCTGCAGCTCCACCGCGCGTTCAAGCGCCGTCTCGTCGGACACGGACTGCGCCTTGGCCGCGGCGAGGTCCGCGCGTTCGACGGCATCATCAAGCTGCAGCAGGACCGAATCGACAGGCACCTTCTGGTTGGCGTGGAAAAGGATGTCTTTGACGATGCCGCTGGTCTCGACGGTCAGGTCGACGCCGCGCACGGCGCGCACCGTGCCGATCGCCTCGACGCCCGGCGTCCAGTCGGAAGGCTTGACGACAACCGTCGACACGGTCGTCGCCGGCGGCTTCATGGTGGCAAAATACTGTTTGATGGCGCTGTCACGGAACAGGTTGAAGCCGACGACGCCGACGCACACCAGAGCGAGCAGAAGCAGAATTGCAGTGATAGAGATGAAGCGCTTCACGAACTGTCCCCTCGGCCGGTGTCCGGCAAAATAGCCGAATTTCGGGACACCTATCCACGGGCAGGTCCCGATTACAAATGGCGGCGAACTTACTGTACCGTCTGGACGGTCTTGTCAATTCCGCCTAGGCTCCTGCGGGGGAAGGGATCGATGAAAACCCGAAGGGCAAATTCACGCGACAAGATACTCGCCGCTGCCGCCGATGTCGCACGCGAGGCCGGCCCGGGCAGCCTGTCGCTGGACGCCGTCGCCAGCCGTGCCGGCGTGTCGAAAGGCGGCCTGCTTTACAACTTTCCGACCAAGGCCAAATTGATGCAGGGCCTGGTGGAGAATTACCTGCGCGCCTTCGAGCTGGCGCTGGAATCGGGCCGTGTCGCCGGCGCCAGCGGCGAGAGCCTGCTTGCCACCTATATCCGGCTCTCGGCGGCTGATTGTGAGGAGCCGAAGCCGACGGCCTCGTGGATATTTTCGGCGATCGCCGAGGACCCGGATTTCCTGACGCCGATAAAAGCCTTCAAGTCGCAGCTTCTGCAGCGGCTGAAGAGCGAGACACCGGACCTCAAGACGCTGCTGGTCTGCTTTCTGGCCATCGAAGGGATGCGCAGCATGAACCTCTTCGATTCCGACGTGCTTTCTGCCGACGAACGCCGCTTGCTCGTATCGGCGCTGCTCGAGATTGCGGGATAGTTCCATCAGGGCGATGCAAGCAGGCGGGTCAATTCCCGGCGCTGCTGCGCCCCTTGCGCGATCAAAAAGACCATAGCCGTCACATCAGCTTCATCGTCCAGCCATAGCGTCACCCGTGGTTCTTTGCTGCTGTGCAAACGGAGTGGGACGATGGTGGACGTTGTTTCTAGCGAGGCGGGTATTCCGAGACCGGACCATCCGCTCAATCAATCAGGCGGCGCGAAGTGGTTCCTGCCGGCCTTCGGCGTGCTGGTGCTCGTCGGTGTCATTTATGTCGGCTACGCGCTCAGCCAGGATCTGGCGGTGGCCAAGACCGTGCCGTGGATCCTGCTTGGCATTGCCTTGCTGATTGCGCTGGGCTTCGAATTCGTCAACGGCTTCCACGACACGGCCAATGCGGTGGCGACCGTCATCTACACCCGCTCCATGCCGGCTGAATTCGCCGTCATGTGGTCGGGTGTCTTCAACTTCCTTGGCGTTTTGGCCTCGAGCGGCGCGGTTGCGTTCGGCATCCTATCGCTGCTGCCGGTCGAGCTCATCCTTCAGGTTGGTTCTTCCTCGGGCTTCGCCATGGTGTTTGCGCTGCTCGTTGCGGCGATCCTGTGGAACCTCGGCACCTGGTTCCTCGGTCTGCCGGCTTCCAGCTCGCACACGATGGTCGGCTCGATCATTGGCGTTGGCCTCGCCAATCAGTTCATGGCGCCGGCCGGCAGCGCCACCAGCGGCGTCGACTGGGGCCAGGCGACCAATGTTGGCATCACGCTTCTGGTGTCGCCGATCGTCGGCTTCTTCGCCGCCTTCATCCTGCTCTATGTGATGAAGCTGCTGGTGCGCAATCCTGCTCTCTACGAGGCGCCGAAGGGCAACACGCCGCCGCCATGGTGGATCCGCGGCCTGCTGATCTTCACCTGCACCGGCGTGAGCTTTGCGCACGGCTCCAATGACGGCCAGAAGGGCATGGGCCTGATCATGCTGATCCTGATCGGCGTCGTGCCGACGGCCTATGCGCTCAACCGCACGCCCGACATCAATTATCTCGACGCCTACAAGGCGGCTTCGGCCGGCGTCGAGACGGCGCTCGGCAATTACGTCAAGCCGGGCGTCACCGTGACCGACGCCAAGGCAGCGGTGCAGGATGCGGTGCGCACCAAGACCTGGAGCGACCAGACTACGGTGGCGCTGCAGACATACATCCACGACACCACGGCTTCGTTGCAGCCTTACGCTTCGGTCAACAATGTGCCGACTGACCTCGTCAGCAATGCGCGCAACGACATCTATCTGATCGGCGAGGCGCTGAAGCTGATCGACAAGAAGAAACTGCTGCCGATGCAAGACGCCGACCTGAAGGCGGTCACCGACTATCACAAGGCGGTCGACAACGCGACGAAGTTCATCCCGCTATGGGTCAAGATCGCGGTGGCGTTGGCGCTCGGCCTCGGCACTATGGTCGGCTGGAAGCGCATCGTCGTCACCGTCGGCGAGAAGATCGGCAAGAGCCACTTGACCTATGGTCAGGGGGCCGCCGCCGAACTGGTTGCCATGATCACCATCGGCATGGCCGACCGTTTCGGCCTGCCGGTGTCGACCACCCATGTGCTGTCGTCGGGCGTTGCCGGCACCATGGCAGCCAACGGTTCTGGCCTGCAATGGTCGACAGTGCGCAACCTGCTGCTGGCCTGGGTGCTGACTCTGCCGTGCTCGATCACGCTCGCCTTCGTGCTGTTCATCATCTTCCGCCAGGTGTTCTGAGCGGAGCAGAGTTTTGACGAGAAAGCAGCGCCGGGCGACCGGCGCTGCTTTTTTGTCGTATGGATGTTCTACGGAGCTTCGAAGCGTGGGAGGGACAGCACCCCCTCTGGCCTGCCGGCCATCTCCCCCGCAAGGAGGGAGATTAGCAGCTTCGCCGGCCGCTCTCTTCCTGCAACGCTGGTGATTGGCGAAAGCGATGGCGACATCTGATCTCCCCCCTTGCGGGGGAGATGTCCGGCAGGACAGAGGGGGGTGTGAAGGAACTTGACTGCGGCGATTTCCTATGCCGGAAAGACCTCGTCAAGTTGTCCTTCTGTTCGACCCTAGGTCGGATCCTCGCGGTGCAGATCGTGGATGGTGACGCCGTCGGCATTGGTCGGCAGCATCAGCCACTTCTTGTGGCGCAGCGTGCGTTCCGTATCCTCCAGGCCCATCTCCCAATGCTCGCGCATCGAGGTACCGGAGAATTCGTAGTCCTTGGCGTGGCCCTCGTAGCCTTTGTGCTGATAGATCAGGTGGACGATGTTGACCACGCCGGCATCCGAATAATCGGCGATCAATTCCTTCTCGCCGTCCTTCAGCTGCTCGGGCGGCACGCGCTTCAGCGCATCGAGCAATTTCATCTTCAGCGCATGGATGCGCTGGAAATTGTCGGTGTTCTGGCGTGTGCGGCTGGAATACATGATGTCCTTGTGGCGCGACAGCACGTCGGCCATGCCGCGCGGCAGCACGCCGCGGGCGCTGAACAGGTCGACCTGGAACACCAGCGAGGAGCGGTCCTCTTCCTGGTCGAGTAGATATTGCAGCGGCGTGTTGGAGACGATGCCGCCGTCCCAGTAATATTCGCCCTCGATGCGAATCGACGGGAAGGCCGGCGGCAGCGCGCCGCTGGCCATGATGTGCTCCGGCTCGATGCGCACCTTCTCGGTGTCGAAATAGACGAAATTGCCGGTCCGGACATTGACCGCGCCGACGCTCAGCCGCTTCTTGCCGTCGTTAAGCACATCGAAGTCGATCAGGCTTTCCAGCGTGTCCTTGAGCTCGGCGGTGTCATAGAAAGAGGTAGCGCCTTCGGCGCCCGACAGCTGGAGCCAGGGATTGGGCGAGCGCGGCTTGAAGAAGCCGGGCTGGCCCATCGCCATCGTCATGAAGGATGAGGTCTGGTTGCGGATATCGCGATAGATGTCGCCTTCCGGCGTGTAGGGCCAGATCTTGCGGCCCGAGACGGTCTGCCAAAACTGTTCCAGCCGCTGCAGCCGGCGGCTCGGCTCGTTGCCGGCGATGATGGCGGCATTGATGGCGCCGATCGAGACGCCGGACAGCCAGGTCGGCTCACAGCCGGCGTCGGCCAGCGCCTGGTAGACGCCGGCCTGGTAGGCGCCGAGCGCGCCGCCGCCCTGGAACACCAGGGCGATGCGATCGTATTGCGCGGTGATTTCCGCGATCGTGGCGGCAGCTGCCTTGCTGCGGTTACGCTCAAGCACTGACTTTCTCCAGTCTGGTCGCGCCGGCAGCAGACTGGCTGTTTTCGGCGAGGTAATCATGCACGACTTCGCCGAGGCCAAGCGTCAGATCTGCTTTGAAGTGGACGGCCGAGACGATGTCGAGCACCGGCAATTTCGCCACGTCGGCCATCACGTGCGGGCGAAGGTCGAGCGCGGCCGGCGCTGTCCATGCTTCCTTCAGCGTGATGTCGGTCAGGTAATAGCGCACCAACTCGCAGATGCGTGGGGTTCCGTCGACATGCGGGATGATCTTGATCAGGAAGTTTGGCGCGGCAAGCGAGGCGAGCACCTGATCGTGGTCGGCCTCGCGATGCTTGTAACCCATGGTGCCGGTGGCGCAGAGAACGCTGCCATAATGCAAGGTGCCGACGATAACCTCGCCCTCATGCACGATCTTGGGGTTGGCAAGTTTCTTGGGGAAACCCCAGAGCTCGCGGCCGCCGGCAGTCGGCGCGTCGTCGTCGAGATACATGGAATGGACGTAGCCGCCATGCTGGCCCTTGTACTTCACCGGGATGACCTGGCCGGTCTCGGTGTAGTCGCCGAAGCCGGTTGAGTCAGGCATGCGGATAAATTCGTATTTGACCAACGGCTCGTCGATCTCCAGCGGCGCCGGCACCACGGCTTCGAGCGCCTCGCGCGTCGTGCGGTAGGTGATGATGACGTATTCGCGGTCGAAGAAGCGATACGGTCCGGGCGGGAAGGACGGGTTGGTCAGCGGCATCGCATAGGCGCGCTTCACGACATCGGCGATTTCCAAATTGCTCACCCATCGGTTCAGGAACGATCTTGCGGACGTGCAGGACGATTATGTTGCACGGCAGCATGACAGTGCCATGTCGTGTCACTTCGATGCCAGCGCAAGGCGCGCGTGAAGGATCACAACATTGTAATCGCAATGACATATGGTCATGCCATTGTTATGTTGCGATGCACAAACCATCTGCGTCAAAGCTCCTCCCACCAGTCGCGAGATCTCCATGGGTTCCCTGTCTTCGAAGAATGCGCTCGTCACCGGCTCGACCAGCGGCATCGGCCTGGCCATTGCCCGCGCCTTTGCCGCCGAAGGCGCCAACGTCACCATCAACGGACTCGGCGATGCCGCGGCGGTCGAGCGGGAGCGCGCCGGCATCGAGAAGGATTTCGGCGTCAAGTGCCGCTACTCCGGCGCCAACATGATGGACGGCGCGGCTGTGACCGCCATGGTGCACGAGGCTGAAGCTGCCTTCGGCAGCCTCCACATTCTGGTCAACAATGCCGGCATCCAGCATGTCGCGCCGATCGAGGAGTTTCCCGACGACAAGTGGGAAGCCATCATCCGTATCAATCTGCTGGCTGCCTTCTATGCGATCAAGGCCGTGGTGCCGGGCATGAAGGCGCGCAAATGGGGGCGCATCATCAACACCGCGTCGGCGCATGCGCTGGTCGCCTCGCCGTTCAAGTCGGCTTATGTCTCGGCCAAACACGGCATTGCCGGCCTGACCAAGACGGTGGCGCTCGAGGTTGCGCAGGACGGCATCACCGTCAACGCCATCGCGCCTGGCTATGTCTGGACACCGCTGGTCGAAAAGCAGATCCCCGACACGATGAAGGCGCGCGGCATGACCGAGGAGCAGGTCAAGCACGACGTGCTTCTGGCAGCGCAGCCGACCAAGGAATTCGTTACCGTCGAGGAGCTTGCCGCGCTGACGCTGTTCCTGTGCTCGGATTCAGCCAAGCAGATCACCGGCACGACCTTGCCGATGGATGGCGGCTGGACGGCGCAATAGGGCCGTCCCCGAGATCAACTCGCCACCACAGACTGCAGATTGACTCATCCCCCCGGGGAGGATAGTCGACTGGCATGACAGACAACACGCATCGGTCGCATCCCGCTATCGTGAAGCGTCTAAAGCGCGCGCAAGGCCACCTTGCGGCAGTGCTCTCCATGTTCGAAGCTCATCGTTCCTGTGTTGACCTCGCACAGCAACTCCATGCCGTGGAAAGCGCCATAAGCAGCGCCAAGCGGGAATTGATCCACGATCATATCGAACATTGCCTGACCGACACCGCCGCGGGCGGAGCGCACGGCTCGCTGACGGAACTCAAGCAGTTGGCCAAGTATCTATGAGCGATCTCGGCAGGCGCACCCTCGACTGGTTCGGCTTCGGTTCGCACGGCCATGCCGGCCACGATCACGACCACCACGGTCCGCATAGCCATACACACGGCGTCATCGATGCAACCATCGCGACGACCGATCGGGGCATCTGGGCCATAAAATGGTCTTTTGTCATCCTGGCGGTCACGGCAGCAATGCAGATGGCCGTGGTGGTTGTCTCGGGCAGTGTGGCGCTTCTTGCCGACACCATTCACAATATTGGAGACGCAACCACTGCCATCCCCTTGTGGGTCGCCTTTATGCTGGCGAGGCGCAAGCCGTCGTCAACCTTCACCTATGGACTGGGTCGGGTCGAAGACCTCGCCGGTATCGTCATCGTCCTGATCATTCTGTTCAGCGCCATCGTCGCGGGGTACCAGGCTATCGAGCGCCTGATCCATCCGCAGGCAGTGACGCATCTCGGTTGGCTGACGGCAGCGGGCATCGTTGGTTTCCTCGGCAATGAGGCCGTCGCGTTGTTTCGCATCCGCATCGGCAGGGAAATCAACAGCGCGGCGCTCGTCGCTGACGGCTACCATGCCCGTACCGACGGGCTCACCAGCCTTGCCGTGGTCATTGGCGCTATCGGCGTCTGGCTCGGATTTCCGCTGGCCGACCCGATTATCGGGCTCCTCATCACGGTCGCCATTTTTGCTATCGTCTGGCAGTCGGCGCGCTCGGTGCTCACCCGTATGCTCGACGGCGTCGAGCCGGGTGTGATGGCCGAAATTCATCATGCTGGCGAGCATGTGCCAGGTGCTCACATCGTCGATGCCAAGGCCCGCTGGATTGGCCACAAGTTGCACGCCGACATCGCCATCGCTGCGGACGAAACGTTGCGGCTCGCGGAAGCAAACAAGATCACGACAGCGCTGGAGAATGAACTGTTCGAACACATGCCTGCGCTCGCGACTGCCAACATCCGGTTTTCGAGCGAACATGACGCGCACGAGTAGCCACATCCTCACGACCACAATCATGGCGAACACCACGACCACCAACACTGACGTGCGCAGAAAACCACCCGCTTCTGCCGGTCCAGGCTGATGCTCCAGACGCTTGTCGAATTCCAGCGTACCATCTACGTGGCGCTCGCCGATCAGATAAAGCTGCTCTCGGCTGGCGGTGGCTGGCTTGCGTTCCTTGCCTTTCTGCCGATGGGCGTGCTGTTTGGTGCGGCGCATGCCCTGACGCCAGGACATAGCAAGGCCGTCCTGGCCACGTATCTGGCCGGTTCGGACGCGAAGGTTTCACGCGGCCTTCTGGTGTCACTGACGCTCTCCTTCACGCATGTGACGATCGCGGTGCTAATCGCGGCATTCTCGTTACCGCTGGTATCGATTGCCTTGGGAAGCGTCGGCCGAGCGCCGCTGCTGGAAGACGTCAGCCGTGGGTTGCTTGGCCTGATCGGCGTCTGGATGTTGTGGCGCGCATTGAGCCACGGCCAGCATCACAAGCATGAGGGCGAAGCCGTTGGGGTCATGGCCGGCCATATTCCATGCCCGCTGACCTTGTTCGTGATGACCTTCGCGATATCCAGAGGCGTTCCGCTTGCCGGTATTCTGTTTGCGATCACCATGATGGCTGGCGTGGCGCTGACCTTGTCCTGCGTGGCGGTGTTGTCGATCCTGTTTCGGGAACGGCTGGTGCATTTTTTCGACGGCCGGCCACGCTTGTTCGACATAGTATCCAGAAGCATCGAAGGTTTCGCCGGCCTCATTCTTGCTGGCGTGGCGGTTTGGCAAATTTCTTCGCGCTGAAGACGTTGAAACGAGCAGCCGGGTTATGGATTGACAAGCACGAAGGATCATTCCAGCATAGTGACAAGGGGTTCACTTCGCGACGACCCCGTGAGGCGCCAGCCCAACGATCGCGTCCAAACTCTCACTCTGGAGGTGGACGCCATGCCGTCAACAACCGCAATCACCGTAGCACAGCTCTCCCGTCTCGTCGGCCTGCCGGACGCGCCTGTTCTTGTCGATGTCCGCATCGACGAGGATTATGACGCCGATCCGCGCTTGCTTCCGGCCTCATCCCGGCGCGACTTCAAGGCCGTTTCCACCTGGGCGGCCGAGTTCGCCGGACGCCACGTCGTCGTCATCTGTCAAAGGGGGCAAAAACTCTCGCAAGGCGTCGCTGCCTGGCTGCGCCATGAGGGCATCACTGCTGAATCCCTGGAAGGCGGTTTCGAGGCCTGGCTGGCGGCCAAGGCGGTTCTGGTCAAGGCCGAGAAGATGCCGCGCCGCGACGACAAGGGCCGCACGGTCTGGGTGACGCGCGCCCGCCCCAAGGTCGACCGCATTGCTTGCCCATGGCTGATCCGGCGTTTCATCGACCCTTCGGCGGTGTTCCTGTTCGTCGAACCGGCCGAAGTGCTGGCTGCCGCCGACCGTTTCGCGGCGATTCCCTTCGACATTGACGATGTGTTCTGGAGCCATCGCGGCGAGCGCTGCACCTTCGACACCATGATCGAGGAATTCGGGTTGCGGTCCGAAGCGCTGGATCGTCTTGCCTTGATCGTGCGTGCGGCCGACACGGCGCGCCTCGATCTCATACCGCAGGCGGCGGGATTCCTCGCGGCATCGCTCGGCCTGTCGCGCATGTTCCGCGACGATCTCGAACAGCTCGAGGCCGGCATGCTGCTCTATGACGCGTTTTTCAGGTGGTGCCGCGACGCCACAGACGAAACCCACAACTGGCCGAGCGGGGGCAAAACATGAGCGCCGTTGCCGCTGGCGAAAAGCCTCACGGTGTCGAGGCGCCCCCAGCGCCGACCTTCGGGCAAGCCACAAAACTGTGGGCGAAGATTGGCCTGCTCTCCTTCGGCGGACCGGCCGGACAGATTGCGCTGATGCACAAGGAACTGGTCGAGGAGCGGCGCTGGATCGGCGAGCAGCGTTTTTTGCATGCGCTCAATTATTGCATGCTGTTGCCCGGACCCGAGGCGCAGCAGCTGGCGATCTATATCGGCTGGCTGCTGCACCGGACCGCCGGCGGCCTCGTTGCCGGCATCCTGTTCGTGCTTCCCGGCGCCTTGGTCATGTTGGGCCTCAGCATCTTCTACGTGCTCTACAATGATGTCCCTGTCATCGAGGCGCTGTTCTTCGGCATCAAGGCAGCTGTGCTGGCCGTTGTCGTCGAGGCGGTTATCCGCATCGGCAAACGGGCGCTCAAGAACCGGATGATGGTGGCGATCGCGGTGATCGCCTTCCTTGCCATCTATGTCATCAGGCTGCCATTCCCGCTCATCATCCTGTTTGCAGGGCTGACCGGCTGGATCAGCAACCGCCTGGCACCCGCGCGTTTTTCCGGAGCCGCACACGGCAAGGAGAATTTGCCCGATGTCAGAGGCGCGGTCGACCTGATGTTCGAGCGCGGCGAACTCGCCCATACCAGGCCGACGAAATGGCACGCGCCGCGCACCATCGCGATCTGGCTGCCGATCTGGCTTGGACCGGTCGTGCTGATCCTGGCGCTGACCGGTCCTGCCAGTGTGTGGACGCAGCTCGGCGGCTTCTTCAGCCTGATGGCGGTGGTCACCTTCGGCGGTGCCTATGCAGCGCTCTCTTATGTCGCACAGGCGGCCGTGACGTCATTCGGCTGGCTGGCCCCCGGCGAAATGGTCGACGGCCTTGGCCTTGCCGAGACGACGCCGGGCCCGCTGATCCTCGTGCTGCAGTTCGTCGGCTTCGTCGCCGCCTACCGGCACGCCGACACCATAAGCCCAGTCGTCGCCGGATCGCTTGGCGCATTGCTGACGCTCTGGGTGACGTTCGTGCCCTGCTTCTTCTGGATTTTTCTCGGCGCGCCCTACATCGAGGCGCTGCGCGGCAACAAGGCGCTGTCGGCGGCGCTGACCGCGATCACGGCGGCTGTCGTCGGCGTGGTGATGAACCTTGCTCTGTGGTTTGCGGTGCATGTCGTTTTCGGCGCGGTGCACCGCGTCGGCCTCGGGATGGAGGTGCCGGTGCTGTCGTCGCTGGACTGGCGCGCCGCACTGCTGGCGGCCGCGGCGATGGTCGCCATGCTGAAACTGAAGATCGGCATGCTGCCGACCTTAGCCGGCTCGGCACTGGCCGGACTGGCGCTGCTGGCCTTGCCTGCGTAGCGCTCGGCATCATCCTGCTCTATGCCGTCCAGCTCGCGCAGCGCGGTGGACGGCAAGAGCGCGGTGCGGGCGCCTGACAGCACGCTTTTGCCGATCGGCCCGGGGTTTAGCGCGGCGGAGGGAAAGCAGGTGCGCTACGGCTTCCGGCCGGAGCATCCCAGTCTCTCTGCCTCCGGCAAGGGGATTGCCGCAGCGATCGACGTGGTCGAGCCGACGGGTTCCGAAACCCAGGTACATCTGACGATGGCCGGCGTGCCGGCGGTTGCCGTGTTTCGCGAAAGGATCAGCGTGCGTCCGGGCGAAACGCTTTATGTCGAACCCGATACCGCCAAGCTGAACTTGTTCGACGCGGAGAGCGGGCGAGCGCTGGCAAGCTGATTTGACGAGGTTAGCCGAGCTGTTTCAAAGTCGGTCCCGGATCGCGCAACGGGATATGACATGGTGGATTTTGATCGGATCGACAAGCTGATCGCAGGGGTGCCCCCGGCCTTGGCGCTTCGCGCCGGGCTGGATCTTGGCATCTTCACCCGGCTCGGCGGCAACGCGATGACCGCCGACAGCCTTGGGGCGGCGCTCAAGGTCGACCCCGATCGTCTGTCGCGGCTCCTCTACGCGCTCGCCAGCATCGCTCTCCTCGAAGTCGAGGATGGTCAATTTCGCAATGGAGCCGAAGCGTCGGAATTCCTCGACGCGTCCAAGCCGACCTATCGCGGCGGCGACCATGCGCTGCTGCGCGAGCTCTGGGGAGCAGACCTTTTGACCGCCGAGTCGTTGCGACAGAACCGGCCGGCTGCGCTGCACGACTTTTCCGAAGCGGGGCCTGAGTCCGCGGCGGCCTTCAGCCGGATGCTTGCCCCGGGCGGGGTGATTTTCGGCCGACATCTGGCCCGCGCGTTGGACCTGTCGGCGATCGGCTCGGTGATCGACATTGGCGGCGGCGCCGGGACCATTCTCGTCGGACTTCGCGAGCGGTGGCCGCACATTGCGGCGACGCTGATGGAACTGCCAACGGTCGCAGCGGTCGCGCCAGCCATCCTGTCGGAATACGGTGCCGACGACGTGGTCGTAGAAGAAGGCGACATAACTGTCGCGCCATCGATCGGTCGGCACGATCTGGCGATCCTGAAGGCCGTCGTCCAGGTCCTGCCGCCGGATCAGGCGCGCAGTTCGATTCTGAACGCCGCGCGTTGCCTCACGCAAGGAGGCGAGATCGCAATTGCGGGCTGGGGTGTCGTCGATGACGATCGCCTCGGCCCGCCCGAGGGTGTCTTTCTCAATCTCACCTTCCTGAACCTCTATCGCGCAGGCGAATCGTATACGGAAGGTCAGTATCGGACGTGGATGACCGAGGCTGGATTCCAGGATATATCGAGGTCGCGCCTGGCGGACGGCTGCACGTTGTTTCGTGCGCGCCTCGCGGGCTGATCGCGGCGGAATGGCTGGTTTCGGACGGAAAGTCTGTCCGAGGCGCGTCCCGTCGCCGTGGCTCTCAAAGCCAGCCCTGGATGGATCGTACAAAGTTCCTGAGGCGGCGTGAGCCGATCTTTCCCCTCACCGGGCAGCGCGGGGTATCGGCAGTCTTCTTCACGATGAGTTGTTTGGTACGCGAGATCTCTTGAAACTCTTGCGCGTAGGCGACCAGGAAGCCATCGACGGCGGACGTGGGGCGCTCCCAATTTGCCATGTCGTCCTTGTAGTCGGTGTAGTCGTCCCAAATGAGCATGCCGCCAAGCTTGAGCATCCCCCATGCCAGGACGCTATCCATCATGACGCTTTCGCGCTCATGACAACCGTCGACATAAACCAGGTCAAATTCCGCCCCTGCCTGGCGCAGCCTGATCAGCGCCGGCAGCGAGAAGTCGCGAATCTTCGTCACCCGATCGGCGTAGCGCTTCAAATTCCTGTCGAACCGTTTCCCCCGTTTGTGGAAGGGATCGACGCAGGTGATGACGGCCTTTCGCAAATAGCTGGCAAAGAAGAGCGCGGAGCGACCTTCCATGGAGCCAATTTCCAGAATCGAAAGCGGCGTGTCCCTTAGCGGTTCAAGAATGGGCATCCACGTCGACAGCTTGTTCGTCACGTAGTCGCGCTCGGCAAACGAAGCTGAAGCGTTGATGCTTTGCCAATCAAAATCCATTCCTGTCAGGCGCCCCTTCAGTGTACCCGTGATTGTCGTTCCGGCCTCGCCGCACATTTGAACAATTTTGCGTCTTGAAACCATCCCCCTGTCTTCTCGATAGCTTCGTCTCAGACGGGTAAAATGTCATTTTGGTCGACAACAAGGTTCGCGATAGCGGCATATGACCTCTCCATGAAAACGATGTTTCGCATTCATCGTTTCTGGGGCGATACCTCCGACGGTCAAGCGGCGGCATGAGGCGCGATCGCGACAATTGCGCCTGGCCCGTCGGACTACGTCGAATCGGAATGGAGTTTTTAGACATTCGTTTATCTATTCGTGGTTTCTAATAACATATGGCATTCAATGCGTTCACCTGGATGTGGTTTGTTTTCGGCCGCCTAAAACGCGCCGCGAACGGTAATGTTGCCGTCACCTTTGCCTTCACCTTGCCGGTCGTCGTCGGTGGCGCGGGACTTGGTGTCGAGACCTCCCTCTGGTACTACAACAGTCTGAAGCTGCAGGCGGTGGCCGATGCTGCGGCCTATGCCGGCGCGCTCGAGAAGGTCGCGGGTTCCGACAACCCGACCATCATCGCCGCCGCCACGCAGTCGGCGACCTCGAACAATTTTGTCACGCCGGGCACGATCGAGGTCAACACGCCGCCATTGTCCGGCCCGAACACCGCGAACAAGGCGGTGGAGGTCATTGTCAAGCAGAGCCTCGATCGCTACTTCACGGCGATCTTCAACAGCACCCCTGTTTCGGAACAGGCGAGGGCGGTGGCGCTGATCACCGATGGCGCCTATGCCTGCAACACGGCGCTCAATCCGTCGGCCTCGCAGGCGGTGAGCATTTCTGGCAACACCAGCCTCAAGCAGATCGGCTGCGTCATCAATGCGAATTCGATCGCCGCCGATGCCATCAAGCTTCAGGGCTCGGCGACCCTCCAGACTGACTGCCTGATAGCGGTCGGCGGCGTTTCGCTTGGCAGCACACCCACGATGGTCTGCAAGGCCCCGATCACGCATGCTCTGCCGGTGGCCGATCCGTACGCCGATCTGCCGACGCCCACTGGCGGCAACCCGTGCAAGAATGTTAACGGCAGCAAAACCTCGCAAACGCTCCAGCCTGGCACCTATTGCAGCGGCATGAGCCTCAGCGGCAACGTCACGCTTTCTCCCGGCGTCTATGTCGTGCAGGGCAGTATGAAGGTCAACGCCAACGCGGTCGTCGCGGGCAGCGGGGTAACCATCTTCATGGCCGGCAGCAACACCGTCAGCATGAACGGCAACGCCAAGGTGACGCTGAGCGCGCCGACATCCGGAGCCTATTCCGGCGTGCTGTTCTACGGCGACAGGACGGGGACCGCAGCGCAGAGCACCTTCAACGGCACGGCGGACTCGCTTTTGACCGGCGCCATCTATTTCCCCAGGCAGCAGGTCAACTACCTTGGCAACTTCTCGGGGAACGGCGGCTGCACCCAAGTCGTCGCCGACACCATCCAGTGGTCCGGCAGTACGACCATCAAGCAGGACTGCACTAGTCTGGGGATGAAGAAAATCCTGGCGGCGCTGTCCGTTCAGCTGGTCGAGTAGCGGGATGGGTAAGCGGACCTTGCGCATTGTCCGGGACAAATCCGGGATAGCCGCCGTGGAATTTGCCATGGTGGTGCCCGTCCTGCTGCTCGTATGTTTCGGCATCGCCGACGGCTGGTCCTACGTGACGACCTACCTGCAGATGCGGGCCGGCGTCAAAACCGCGGCCAATCTGGTGATGGCCGGCGCGGGTAGCGACGCGGCCAAAGACACGGGAACGCAGGCGGTCGCGCTTTCGAGCTGGAGCAACAAGCCCGATGACGCCGCGGTCGTGCTGGTCCGCTCCTATATGTGCGGCACCACGGTCGTGGATGAGACGACCGTCTGCGGCGGAACGAAGCTGCCAACCATGTTCGTCCAGATAACGGCGACGGGCACCTGGGTGCCCCCGTTCAACTTCGGCGTCTTCCCGGACCCGCGCGCGATCAGTCATCAGCAGGTGATCCGTGTCCGCTGAAAGGATCGGATCCAGATGGCGCCGTGACTGTTCCGGCGCAGCAGGGCTGGAATTCGCCTTGATCGCGCCGATCCTGGTGATGCTTTTGTTCGGAATCTTCGCCTTCGGCTGGGCCATGAATGCCGTGTCGACCGTCCGCTATACGCTGGAGACCTCTTCTCGGGCGCTGCAACTGAACAACACGCTTTCGGAGAGCGACATCCAGGCCATCGCTACGGAGAAATTGGCGAACCTGGGTCTGCAGAACGTCGTTGTGACGATCGCGATCGACCCTGCCAGCGGCGGCTTCAAGATGGCGCATCTGACCGCCAGCTATGCCTTCGTCATCGCCTTCCCGTATTTCGACCAGTATCCGATAAATTACGCTACGACCGTCACCGTTCCGCTGGTTGCCAGCTAGGTTGCGGCCGGCTTTCGTTGAGTTGGCGGCGCCCAACTCAGACCGTAACGGATCCCCGGGAACCATAGCCGCCCCATCCGGAGTTGTACTTGCAAGGGGGTCGATTCCAGGAGGGGGTCGATTCCCCTTGCGGATGTAGCCGCCTAAAAGCCCGCCGCTGAGACCTCAGTGGTGGGTTTTTTCCTATCGGACTAAAGTCTTGCTGCTTGCTTTCAAAGGTCTGATGTAACCGCTTTGGTTCTGTTCCTGTCCATTTGATGTTCCGAACTTTTTAGTGAATCCTCATACATTTTCGTCGGTCTGGATGATGCTACCCAGCCTTAGGTCAAGTGGCCCGAAGTCTCTGGGGGATGCTTCGCAACTTTCCGCACGTCGAACCTTACAGGTTGGAGGTCGCTCCGCTGTAGCCTCATGCCGGGGTGGCTGGCTCGCTGAGAATTCGGGTGGGGTGTTCTCGGTGAGCCTGCAGGGACCCACGGAAGACCGGGGGCTTCAGTCTTAGTTGAGCAATGGCTGAGGTGCCTATAAGTTGGGCGTTGCGGGCCGAACCCCGTTCTCTAGCCCACCCGCAAATGGCCCGACGCGCGTCCAGGTTCCGCCGACCTGCGTCGCGCACGTCGGCCTGTTTCCTTCGCGAAGGTGCAGGTCTATCAGGTGAGATCCAAGGAGATCACGCCGACATCGAAGAAGCGTTTGCAAATACGCCAGCGCGGGGTTACCGAACATTAAGCAAGCTTGATTTCATTGGTGATCCCGACAGGAATCGAACCTGTGACCTACAGATTAGGAATCTGCCGCTCTATCCTACTGAGCTACGGGACCACGCGGCCAGACACATAGCCGCTTCGGACCGTTTCGCCAAGAGGCTCGCCGAAAGCAAATCAAGAGGCCGGCGGAGGCAAATCGGCCGGCCTTTCAGCGGCATAGGTCAGGCGGCGAGCGCCGTTTCGGCCAGTTTCACCCAGTAGCTCATGCCGTGCGGGATGACCTCGTCGTTGAAGTCGTAGGCCGGGTGGTGGAGGCCGGCGGTCTCGCCGTTGCCGATGAAGATGAAGGCGCCGGGCCGGGCTTCCAGCATGTAGGAGAAATCCTCGCCGCCCATCACCGGCTGGATGGCGCGGTGGACCTGGGTCTCGCCGGCGACACTTGCCGCGACATCGCTGGCAAAGACGGTTTCTTCCGGATTGTTGAAGGTCACGGGGTAGTTGGCGTCATAGTCGATAGTGATCGTCGCGCCGAAGGCGGTGGCGATGCCGTCGCAAATGGCGCGGATGCGCTCCTCCGACTTCTTGGCGATCTCCTTTTTCAGCGTGCGCACCGTGCCGGCGATCTCGGCGGTCTCCGGAATGACGTTATAGGCGTCGCCGGCGTGGAATTTGGTCACCGACACCACCACCGCCTCGACCGGATCGGTGCTGCGCGAGGCAACCGTCTGCAAGGCACCGACAAGCTGGCTGGTGATGACGATCGGGTCGATCGTGCCGTGCGGCATCGCCGCATGGCCGCCGCGGCCCTTGACGGTGATGGTGAATTCGGCCGTCGCCGCCATGATCGGGCCCGGCCGGATGGCGAACTGGCCGACCGGCAGGCCCGGCATATTGTGCATGCCGAAGACCCTCGAGATGTCGAACCGCTCCATCATGCCGTCCTTGACCATCTCGTTGCCGCCGCCGCCGCCTTCTTCGGCCGGCTGGAAGATCACCGCCACCGACCCGGCGAAATTGCGCGTTTCGCTCAGATATTTGGCCGCGCCCAAAAGCATTGCCGTGTGGCCGTCATGGCCGCAGGCGTGCATCTTGCCGGGCACGGTCGAGGCGTAGGACTTGCCGGTGATCTCGTTGATCGGCAGCGCGTCCATGTCGGCGCGCAAGCCTATGGTCGCGCCTTCGCCCTTGCGGCCATGGATGATGCCGACGACGCCGGTCTTGCCGAGGCCTGTCACCACGTCGTCGCAGCCGAACTCCTTCAGCTTCTCGGTGACGAAGGCCGCGGTCTTGAAGACATCGAAATTCAGTTCTGGCGTCTGGTGCAGATGACGTCGCCAGCCGGCAACTTCATCCTGCATCTCGGCGGCGCGGTTGAGAATCGGCATAATGGTTCCATTTCGCTGTTGGAGCAGACGGTCTGGCCTGCTGCTTTGCAATTGTGATTGCCAGGCACTTTGCCATCTTGGCGTCACATAGGGTAAATAGCACCGCAAACAACGTGATCCGGAAATTGAGGGCCGGATCTCATCATGCTGGCCATCGCGTAACGAAATCTTACGGAGCCAGGGGCGACTACGGCAAGAGGCGATTTCGGATTCCATGATGCGGCACAGCCATATCCTCAAATTACTGCTAACGGGCGCCTTGGCGCTGCCGATGCTGGCCAGGCCGGCTTCGGCCAATCCGATGGTTCTGTTCGACCTGAACAGCGGCAAGGTCCTGCAGCATCAGGATGCCTTCAAGCGCTGGTACCCGGCTTCGCTGAGCAAGCTGATGACCGCCTACGTCACCTTCCGGGCGATTGCGGCCGGCGAGGTCCAGCTCGATTCGCCGATCAAGGTGACCAAGCATTCCGCCGGCGAACCGCCGAGCAAGATGGGCTTCAAGCCTGGTTCGGTGATGCGGCTCGACAATGCGCTGAAGATGATGCTGGTCAAATCGGCCAATGACATCGCCATGGCCGTCGGCGAGAATATAGGCGGCTCGCAGGCCGGCTTCGCCATCCGCATGAACGCTGAAGCCGCGCGACTCGGCATGACCGGGACGCATTTCGTCAACCCGAACGGGTTGTTTTCGCCGGACCAGTATACGACGGCGCGTGACCTTGCCTTGCTGGTGATGGCGATCCGCAAGGAATTTCCGCAATACGCGCCCTGGTTTTCGATCGAAGGCCTTGCCGTCGGCAAGAAGGCGATCCCCAACTACAATCTCCTGATCGGCCGCTATCCCGGCGCCGACGGCATGAAAACCGGCTTCGTCTGTCCCTCGGGCTTCAACATGATCGGCTCTGCGACGCGCAATGGCCGCACGCTGGTCGCCGTCGTGCTTGGCGAAAAATCGGCGGTCAGCCGCGCCGAGACCACCGCCAGGCTGCTCGACCAGGGCTTTGCCATGTCGGACCCGAACTGGCTCACGGTCGCGGCCATGCCTTCCTATGGCGACACCATGTCACCCAACGATATGCATGACGAGATCTGCAAGAAGAAGGCGCCGCAAGAACAGTCCGAGGCAGCGCCGCCGGTCGCCGCAAAGGGCGCCGACGTGCCGAAATCACCCTATCAGAAAAAGCTCGACCACGTGCCGACGCTGGTTGCCGTCGGCCTTGGCGGCGCCACCGGGCCGGCGCCGAAGGCGATGCTCGACCAGGGCGGCCAGGACTATGCCGATGTGCCGCTGCCGAACTGGCGGCCCGACATCCCGGCGCCAAAGGGCTCGGAACCGGTCGTGGTGGGTTCGGCAACCGCGGTGCAAGGCGACCAGCCGGTCAAGGCCGCGAACTAGGGAGATGGCGGGCTTTCCGATACCCGTCACGGTGCTCACCGGCTTCCTCGGCGCCGGCAAGACGACATTGCTTAACCGGCTGCTCAAAGACCCGGCGCTCGTCGACACCGCCGTCATCATCAACGAATTCGGCGAAGTCGCGATCGACCATCTGCTGGTCGAGCAGGCCTCCGACGGCATCATCCAGCTGTCCGACGGCTGCCTCTGCTGCACGGTGCGCGGTGAACTGGTCGACACGCTGGCCGACCTCGTTGACCGGCTGCAGACCGGCCGTATCGCAAAGCTGGCCCGAGTCGTCGTCGAGACCACCGGGCTCGCCGATCCGGCGCCGGTGCTGCAGTCGATCATGGCGCATCCGGCGCTTGTCCAGGCCTTCCGGCTCGACGGTGTCATCACGCTGGTCGACGCGGTCAACGGCAATGCGACGCTCGATGGTCATGTCGAGGCGGTCAAGCAGGTTGCGGTGGCCGACCGTGTCGTGCTGACCAAGGTCGATCTGGCAGGCGACACTGGCGATCTCGAAGCTTTGCGGGCGCGGCTCCGTCAGGTCAATCCGGGTGCCAAAGTGCTGGAGGCCGGTGACAGCCAAACCGGCGTCGCGGCGCTGTTCGATTGCGGCCTCTACAATCCGGCGACAAAATCCGCCGACGTGCAGCGCTGGCTGGGCGAAGAAGCCGCTGATGACCATGAGCACCATCATCATGGCGGTCACCATCACCATGGGCACGGCGATCATGATCACGCCGAGCATCGCCACGATTCCCGTGTGCGCTCCTACTCGCTGGTCCATGACGGGCCCGTGCCGTTTTCGGCGATCGAGATGTTCCTCGACCTGTTGCGTTCGGCGCATGGCGATAAGCTCTTGCGCATGAAGGGCGTCATCGAGCTTGCAGAAGACCCGTCGCGACCGCTGGTCGTCCACGGCGTGCAGAAGATCCTGCATCCGCCGGCGCGGCTGCCGTCCTGGCCGGACGGCCAGCGCGGCACCAGGCTGGTGCTGATCACGCTCGACGTGCCGGAGGACTATGTGCGCCGGCTGTTTGCCGCCTTCACCAACCGTCCGTCGATCGACACGCCGGATCGTGCGGCATTGGAGAGCAATCCGCTGGCGATTGCCGGGGGCTAGAGCCGTTAAAGCGCTACGTGCCGCACTCGACCAGAAAACGATGACCGCCGGATACCGCTGCGGTTTCAATCAGTTGATGGCCGGCGTCGGCGCAAAAGGCGGGAATGTCGATGACGGCCAGCGGGTCGGTGGTCTCTAGCCACAGCCTGCTGCCTGGCTGCATCGCCGCCAGGCGCTTTTTTGCCTTGAGAACGGGCAAGGGGCAGTTCAGCCCCTTGAGATCATAGATCGCGGCCAAGGTGAAACCTCAGCCGCCGAACATGCCGAGCAACTTATTCTTGATCTTTGACAGCCGGCTTTCGTCGGCCTGCGGCTCGGCCGGGGCTGCCTCGACGCTAGCGGTGGCGACCGGCTGCTGGGCGGCCTGCTTGGCTGCTTCCTTTTCGGCCAACGCCTGGGCCTTGGCCGCTTCCTTTTCAGCCAGTGCCTGGGCCTTGGCGGCTTTCGCGGCCTCGATGGCCGCAACCCGCTGTTCCTCGGCCTTGCGCTTGGCTTCCTTCTCGGCGTCGAGCGCGGCCATCTTGCGGCCGGCCGGCGAATCGATGCGGCCCATACGCGCCGTCTCGGTCACCGTGCCGTCGGGATTGAGCGACGGCGGATCGATCGGCACGCGCTCGCCGCGGGCGCGCCGCTTCGACCAGTCGGAAACGATGCTGGCTTCCTTGATGCCGGCAATGGTCGGCTTGGGCGCCGGCACGCTGGCCTTGACCGCGCCGGTGAAGGCCGCGTCATAGCTGCTCTGATAGGCGTTGTAGGCGCTCTTCAGCGAATCCGGCTGCGTAGTCGGAGGGCAGGCGCCGGTCGGATCGAAGGTCGTTCCCTCAGGCGCCACCTGGTTGAAGACATAGCGCTTCTCGCAAACATCGACCTTCGGCGGCACCTTGGTGATCTCGAAATTGTCGTAGCCGACCTTCAGCATCTTCCAGAACTCGTAGTTCGGGTCGTTGCGATAGCGCGCCATGTTGGCGGCGGTCATGCGGAACGGAAAGGCCTGGATCTGGAACTCGGTCTGGCCGCCCTGGAAGGCGTCGCGGCCGAAGGCGTAAATCTGCTCGATCTGTGGATCGGTCATCGAATAGCAGCCCGACGACGAGCAGGCGCCATGCACCATCAGATTGGCGCCGGTGCGGCCATTGGCACGGTCATAGGCGTTGGGATAGCCGATGTTGAAGGACAGGTGATAGTTCGAGCGCGGATTCATCTGCGACGGGCGAACCGTGTAGAAGCCTTCCGGCGCCTGGCGGTCGCCCTCGGTATATTTCGGGCCGAGCTTGCCCGACCATTTGCAGATGTCGTAGCTGGCGACCATCTCGTAGCGGCCGGTGGTCTTGGCCTTCCAGATCTCGAGTTTGCCTTCTTCCTTGAAGATGCGGGCCATCACCGACGAGGTGCGGACCATGCCCTTGGCCTTCATGTCGGCGAGGATCTTGTCCGGCAGCGGCTTGTTGGCCTCCGGCGCGAAATCCTTCATCGAGGAATCGTTGCAGCCGGCAACGCCAAGGGCGGCGATCAGGATTCCGGTGCGGGCAAGCTTGGCAAACATGGTTACGGCTATGTCTTTTTCCCGGGGCGTGAGGCTTCGCAGCCGCAGGCCAACACACTAAACCTTCACGGACCCTAAGCCCGTTAACCTTGAAAATTCCTTACCGCAAGCTCCGGACGGCTGCCCCCACGGCAATTCGCTCGATGTCACGGACTTTTCATTGAACCGAATGCGGCGGCATTTTTGTGGCGAAATTGCTCGCTGACGCCACATTGCGGCGCCCGGCCGGCCTGAAATCAGAGGCTTCGGCCCATCGCCAGGTATTTTTCGCGGCGCTGCTCGCGAAAATCGGTGTTGGCGCCGGCAAAATCCTTCATCGTCTTGGCGATGAGGTCGCCGGTGGCGGCGATCACCGTTTCGGGCGCGCGCTGGGCGCCGCCGAGCGGCTCGGGAATGATGGCGTCGATGATCTTCATTTCCAGAAGGTCCTGGGCGGTGATCTTCATGTTGGTCGCCGCATCCTTCGAACGCGTGGTGTCGCGCCACAGGATCGAGGCGGCGCCCTCCGGCGAGATCACCGAATAGATGGCGTGTTCCAGCATGTAGACGCGGTTGGCGGTGGCGATGGCGATGGCGCCGCCCGAGCCGCCTTCGCCGATGACGACCGAGATCGATGGCACTTTGAGGCCAAGACAGGCCGAGGTCGAACGGGCGATGGCTTCGGCCTGGCCGCGTTCCTCGGCGCCGACACCGGGGTAGGCGCCGGCGGTGTCGACCAGCGTCAGAAGCGGGATATTGAAGCGATCGGCAAGCTCCATCAGCCGCACCGCCTTGCGGTAGCCTTCAGGGCGGACCGAACCGAAATTGTGCTTGAGCCGGCTCGCCGTGTCCGAGCCTTTTTCCTGGCCGATAACGGCCACCGGTTCACCGCGGAAGCGGGCAAAGCCGCCGATGATCGCCTGGTCCTCGCCGAAATTGCGGTCGCCGGCGAGCGGCGTGAAATCGCTGAACAGGCCCTTGATGTAGTCGAGGCAATGCGGCCTGTCGGTGTGGCGCGCCACCTGCACCTTCTGCCACGGCGTCAGCGCCTTGTAGATGTCGCGCAGCGCGTCGCGCACGCGCTTCTCGAGCCGGCTGATTTCGTCGCCGACATCGACCGCCTCGCCATTCTCGGCAAGCTTCTTCAGCTCTAGGATCTTGAGTTCAAGGTCCTGCACCGGCTTTTCGAAATCGAGGTAATTGTACATTCTTGAGCGGACCGATGCGTCGGAAGGCAAAGACTGACGGAACCCTGAAAAGCGGGGCGCCGCGCGGTGGAACGTGCCCTCACATAGCGATATGAGGCCTAGTCGGCAAGCGGATGATGATCGTTGACCAGCCGCACCAGCCGCTCTTCCAGCACATGGGTGTAAATCTGCGTGGTCGAGATATCGGCGTGGCCGAGCAACTGCTGCACCGCCCTGAGATCGGCGCCGTTTTGCAGGAGGTGGCTGGCAAAAGCATGCCGCAGCACATGCGGCGATATTTTCGCCGCCGATATGCCGGCCCGTGCCGCAAGGCCCTTGAGGTCGCGGGCAAAGACCTGCCGGGAGAGATAGCCGCTGTCGCCGGCGGCCGGAAACAGGAACGGGCTGTCGGCGAAAGCCGGCACCGTGGCCCGGGCCGTGAGCCATGCCCGCATCGCCGTGCGCGCCTTGGCCGACAGCGGCACCATGCGCTCCTTGTCGCCCTTGCCGCGCACCATGAAGAAGCGGTCGTCGCGCTGGGCGACGGTCACCGGCAGGCCGACCAGTTCGGAGACGCGCAGGCCGGTGGCATAGAGCACCTCCACCAGCGCGTGGAGGCGCAGCGCCGCCAGCCGGTCGCCATTGACGCCATCGCCTGCCTCGAGCGCCGCGCGGTCGAGCAGCCTGCCGGTATCGGCCTCGCTCATCGTCTTGGGCAGCGGCCGGCCCTTTTTCGGACTGTCCAGCGTGCCGGTCGGGTCGTCGCCGCGCAGGCCCTCGGCGTAGAGAAATTTGAAGAACTGGCGGATCGCCGACAGTTTGCGCGCCTGTGACGTCGGCGCAAAGCCACGCGCCGCGATGTCGTCGAGATAGGCGCGTATGTCGGCCGCGGCGGCGGCTGCAAGCCCGCCGCCAATCTGCTGCGAGGCGTCTTCGAGATCGCGACGATAGGAGGACAGCGTGTTTTCGGCGGCACCGCGTTCGGCGCTCATCATTTCGAGAAAGGCTTCGATGCGAGCCGCGCTGTTCATGTCCCTGCGGTCAGTTTCTTCGGGTCAGTTTTTCTTGGGGTTCAGCTTTTCCGGCGGAATGCGCACTGTGATTTCCGCCTTTTTCGGCTCGACGAACATCGCCAGCGCCACCATCATACCATAGGCAATGCCGGCAAGAATCATCAGTGTCACGACAAAGCGGAACAGTGTCGGCATCAATTTTCGCCCGTCTTCTTGTTCTGCGATTCCAAACCCTGTGCCCTTATGGGACGCCAATCCGGCCAATTCAAGCACGAAGGGTTTTGTCTAACGCAGGTCGATGCGGGAAAACCACTGCACTTTCCGAGGCCTGCTCAGGGCGCGATGCTTGACGCAAACCGGCTTTTGATGTCGATACGCCGGCAAAGACGGCTTAGAAACAGCATGGTTTCATGAACGCGTTTCCAGCAAATCCTCCTGGCGAGAGCCATGCTACGCTGCTCGACAGGCTGGGCAGTCGTTCGATTGTCTTTGTCGGCCTGATGGGCGCCGGCAAGACAGCGATCGGCCGCAAGGTGGCGGCCATGCTTTCGCTGCCGTTCATCGACAGCGACCAGGAGATCGAAAGCGTGTCGCGCATGACCGTGCCGGAGCTGTTCGAACGCTATGGCGAGACCGAATTCCGGGCGCTCGAGCAGCGCGTCATTCTTCGCCTCCTGGAAAACGGCCCGCAGGTGCTGTCGACCGGCGGCGGCGCCTTCATGAATGCGCAGACGCGCGACGCGATCGCGTCGCATGGTGTCTCGGTGTGGCTGAAGGCCGAGCTCGATCTGTTGATGGAGCGCGTCTCCAAGAAGCAGAACCGGCCTTTGCTCAAGAGCCCCGATCCGCGCGCCGTTCTCGAGCGATTGATGGGCGAACGCTATCCGGTCTATGCGACCTCCGACGTCACCGTGACGACACGCGACGACCGCAAGGAGGTCATTGCGACCGAGGTCGTCGACGCATTGTGTGGGCATTTCGGCATTCCGGCCACCACGGCGCCGGGCGAGGTGAGGCCATGAGCGAGCCTGTCATTGTCGAGGTCGGCCTTGGCGAGCGCGCCTATGACATCCTGATCGGCCCCGGCCTTTTGACGCGCGCCGGCGCCGAGATATCGCGCCGCCTGCCCGGCACGAGGGCGGCGGTGGTCACCGACGAAAATGTCGCGGCGACACATCTCGACGCACTGAAGGCCGGTCTGGAAACTGGCGGCATCCAACCTGCTGTCATCACTTTGCCGGCCGGCGAAAAGACCAAGAGCTTTGCCCATCTCGAAGAGGTGGTCGACGGCGTGCTGGCCGCCAGACTGGAGCGTGGCGATGTCGTCATTGCGCTCGGCGGCGGGGTCATCGGTGACCTCACCGGCTTTGCCTCCGGGATCGTGCGCCGCGGCATGAATTTCGTCCAGATTCCGACGTCGCTCTTGGCGCAGGTCGATTCCTCGGTCGGCGGCAAGACCGGCATCAACAGCCCGCGCGGCAAGAATCTGGTTGGTGTCTTCCACCAGCCGAAGCTGGTGCTGGCCGACACCGAGGTGCTCGATACGCTGCCGATGCGCGAATTCCGCGCCGGCTATGCCGAACTCGCCAAATATGGGCTGATCGACCGGCCAGCGTTTTTCGCCTGGCTGGAAGAGAACTGGACAAAAGTATTCGCCGGCGGTGCGGAGCGGGCCGAGGCGATTGCCGAAGCCTGCCGCGCCAAGGCCGATGTTGTTGCCCGCGACGAGTTCGAAACCGGCGACCGCGCGCTGCTCAATCTCGGCCATACATTCGGCCATGCGCTGGAAGGGGCAACACAGTATGACGGCGCCCGTCTCGTCCACGGCGAAGGCGTCGCCATCGGCATGGCGCTGGCACATCGCTTTTCCGCACGGCTCAATCTGGCCAGTCCGGACGACGCGGCAAGGGTCGAGGCGCATCTGCGCGCCGTCGGCCTGCCTTGGCGCATGTCCGACATCCCTGGCGAACTGCCCGACGCCGAGGCGCTGCTTGGCTTCATCACCCAGGACAAGAAAGTGTCGCGCGGCACGTTGACCTTCATCCTGACGCGCGGCATCGGCCAGGCTTTTATTGCCAAGGATGTGCCGGCGTCCGAAGTGCTGTCGTTCCTCAGGGAAAACCATCCGGCCAACGGGAAAGCCGGCTGAGATGAACACCGGCTGGATCGTTGTCGCCGTCCTCGCCATCCTCATCCTGTTTTTCATTGCCGTGCGCACGCGCCTGCTTGCCATGTTCGGCTATGAGCTGTCACGCATCGAGCCGCAGCGCTCCACCCAGGATGAGTTGCGCGGTGCGGTCGACGATTTCCGCCGTGACGGCCAGATGGTGCGCGAGGACCGCGACCGTGTCGGCGGCCTGTTCGACCTTGACGAGCTCGAAGTCTCCGACATCATGGTCCACCGCACCAATATGCGCTCGGTCAATGCCGACAATGCGCCGGAAGCGGTGGTGCGCGAGATCCTGCAGAGCCCGCACACCCGCATGCCGCTGTGGAAGGGCTCGCTCGACAACATTGTCGGTGTGCTGCACGCCAAGGACCTGCTGAGATCGCTGAACGAGGTCGGCAACGACTTTACCAAGATCGACGTGATGAAGATCGCGTCCAAGCCATGGTTCGTGCCCGACACCACGACCTTGCAGGAACAGCTCAACGCCTTCCTGCGCGCCAAGGCGCATTTTGCCATCGTCGTCGACGAGTATGGCGAGGTCGAAGGTCTGGTGACACTGGAGGACATCATCGAGGAGATCGTCGGCGAGATCGCCGACGAGCACGATGTCGACATCCAGGGTGTGAAGCAGGAGGCCGACGGCTCCGTCGTCGTCGACGGCACGGTGCCGATCAGGGATCTCAACCGGGCGCTCGACTGGAACCTGCCGGATGAGGAAGCCACCACCATTGCCGGGCTGGTCATCCACGAGACGCAGTCGATCCCCGAGGAAAAACAGGCCTTTACCTTCCACGGCAAGCGCTTCGTGGTGATGAAGCGCGACAAGAACCGGATCGCCAAGATCAGGATCCGGCCCGCGGGGGAAGTTAGCTAAATTCGGCCGTGGATATCACAATTCCCTGGTCGAGCGCTGGCTTAGCGTCGCGCCGGTTTCAGCGTCGATCGCAGCCAAGCTGACATCATAACCCCAGAGGCTCCGGATATGGCGAAGCGTCGCGTCACGGCTCTTGCCGTCGAGCATGATGCCGTTCTTGACATTGTGCTGCAGCCGCAGATGCCGGTCGCCCAGCAGATCGACGTCGACGACCTGGATGTCGGGACGGCTGGCGCCGATATCGTAGCTTTGCGCGAGCGCCGACCGTATCCTGGCATAGCCGCGCTCATTGTGGATCGAGGCCACCTCATAGTGTGGCTCGTCGGCACCGTCGGCGAGCACGAAGAGCCGCCATTTGCGGATCAGCGTCGGGCTTAGATATTGGCGGATGAAGGATTCGTCGCGGTGGTTTGCCCAGGCGTCGAGCAAGGTGTCGCGCCAGTCCCCGCGGCCGGCGATGTCGGGAAACCAGTCGCGGTCCTCGGCGGTCGGCGCGGTCGAGATGCGCTGGATGTCCTGCATCATGTCGAGACCCAGCGCATAAGGATTGATGCCGGAAAAGCGCGGGTCGTCATAGGCCGGCTGGAAGATGACGTTGGAGTGGTTGCGCAGGATCTCCAGCATGGCGCCTTCGTTGATGCGGCCGCGATCGAACAGCGTGTTCATGAGCGTGTAATGCACGAAGGTGGCGCAGCCTTCGTTCATCACCTGGGTTTGCCGCTGCGGGTAGAAATATTGCGCGACGACACGCACGATCCTGACGATCTCGCGCTGCCAGGGCTCGAGGACGAGGCTGTTCTTCTCGAGGAAATAGAGCAGGTTTTCCTCCGGCAGATTGAGCGATTTCTTCCGCTCGGCAAGGATTTCGTCCCCTGCTTCCGGCTTGCTCTTGCCCTGCGAGGGCGGCAGTGTCCGCCACAAATCGTTGAAGGAGCGCTCCTCGTATTCGAGACGTTCGCGCAGTCCCTCGCGCTGTTGCTCCGACGACAGTTTCGGCGGCCGGCGGTAACGGAACACACCTTGCTCCATCAGCGCATGCGCGGAATCCAGGATCGCCTCCACGGCGGCCATGCCATGCCGTTCCTCGCACCGGGCTATGTAGCTCTTGGCGAAGTCCAGATAGCTCAGGATGCCGCCGGCATCCGTCCATTGCCGGAAGAGATGATTGTTCTTGAAGAAATGGTTGTGCCCGAGCGCGGCATGCGCGGTCACCAAGGCCTGCAGGGCCATGGTGTTTTCTTCCATGAGGTAGACGATGCAGGGGTTGGAGTTGATGACGATCTCGTAGGCCAAACCCCGCGCGCCCTTGCGGTAGAGAAGCTCGTCGTGGAGAAAACGTTTGCCGAACGACCAGTGCCGGTACATCAGCGGCATGCCGATCGACGAATAGGCGTCGAGCATCTGCTGCGAGGAAATGATCTCCATCTGCACCGGATAGATGTCGAGGCGAAGCTCTTCGCGGCCGATCGCTTCGATCTCGTCATAGACCCGGGACAGTTTGTTGAAATCCCAGTCGGACCCGGAAAACAGCAGTTCGGACTTGCGCGCCTGGTTGACCATTGCCGAAGCCCTCAAGCGCTCTTGCGCAGGTCGGGCTGCCTGGCAAACAGCTCGCGGAAGACCGGGTATATGTCGGCCGGCGCGGCAATGCGCCTCATCTGGAAGTTCGGCCATTTGCCGTCGACGGCGTTGTAGGCGCGCCAAAGCGACGTGCCGTTCTCGGTCGAGCCGAAAATGTGGCTTTCCCGTTCGTCGATGATCTCCACATAGGCGAAATACTGGCAAAGCCGCATGAGCTTGCGGTCGAGCAGTTCTATGCAGCGCTCGGAGTCGGTGGCGAAATTGTCGCCGTCGGAGGCCTGGGCGGCATAGATGTTCCATTCGGACGCCGGATAGCGCTCTTCGATGATGCGATGCATCTCCTCGAGCGCCGTGGAAACGACGGTGCCGCCGCTCTGGGTGTGGTGAAAGAAGGTGTGCTCGTCCACTTCCTGGGCTTCATGGGTGTGGCGAATGAAAACGAGTTCCGTCCGCTCATAACGCCGCGTCAGGAACAGATGCAGCAGCACGAAGAAGCGTTTGGCCAGATCCTTCTCGCGCTCGCCCATCGATCCGGAGACGTCCATCAGGCAGAACATGACGGCGCTGGCATTCGGCCGCGGCTGAGGGTCGAAGCGATTGAAGCGAATGTCGACCGGATCGACATAGGCGATCCGCCTGCGCCGGCGCTCCAGCCGATCGAGCTCTTCGCGCAGAGCCTCGATGCGTTCGCCTGTCTTTGCCCCCGGCGGCCTGGATTCCAGCTCGGCGATCTGCTGGGCGATGGCGTCCACGTCGGCCTGCTTTGGACGCCTGAGCGCGATGCGGCGCCCGTGGCTGTTGCGCATCGTGCGCCCGACATTGATGTTGGTCGGCGCGCCGCTTGCCGCGAAGCCCGCCCGCCTCGGCTTGAAGCTGAGTATCTGCTTGAGGCTGAGCTTGACCAGATCCGGCAGCTCGAGGTCCTCGAAGAAGAGGTCGAGCACTTCCTCGCGCGACAGCACGAAGCGGAAGTCGTCCTCGGATTCCGTGGTCCCCGGAGCCGAGCCGTAGCCTCCGCCGCCGCCAGGCTTGTCGATAAGATCGCCAGGGCTGAACGTCCGGTTGCCGGGCAGGATATGCTGGCGCCGGCCGCTGTCCTTGTCGTCGCCGAAGGTCGGTTCACCGGTGCCCTTGCGCGGAATCGGCACGGCGTGCTCGCGATCGAGCTCGGCGATGCCGCCGGCGCGGACCTTGTCGCGGATGCTGCGCTTGAGCTCTTCGCGGGCGCGCCTGAGGAAGCGCTGGCGATTCCCAAGGCTTTTGTCCTTCGGGTTCAGGCGACGGTCGATGAAGATCGGCATGGAACCGTCCCGGCTTTGCTCAACCCGCTTTGTTCACGCGCATGTACCAGTCGACCAACCGGCGCACCTGCCGCTGGGTATAGCCGCGTTCCACCATCCGCTGCACGAATTCGTTGTGCCGCTTCTCCGTGACGCTGTCCTGCTTGGAGCCGAAGCTGATCACCGGCAGCAGGTCCTCGACCTGGCCGAACATGCGCTTCTCGATGACCTCGCGAAGCTTTTCGTAGCTCGTCCAGGACGGATTGCGGCCATGGTTGCGTGCCCGGGCGCGCAAGGTGAATTTGACCACTTCGTTGCGGAAGTCCTTGGGATTGGCGATGCCGGCCGGCTTCTCGACCTGCGACAACTCCTTGTCCAGGACCTCACGGTTGAGAATCTGCCCGGTGTCGGGGTCCTTGTAGTCCTGATCCTCGATCCAGGCATCGGCATAGGCGATATAGCGGTCGAAGAGGTTCTGACCGTACTCGCTGTAGGATTCCAGATAGGCTTTCTGGATCTCGTGACCGATGAACTCGGCATAGCGGGCCGCGAGTTCCGACTTGATGAATTCGAGATAGGCGGCTTCCGTTTGCTTCGGGAATTGCTCGCGCTTGATCGCCTCCTCGAGGATGTACATCAGGTGCACGGGGTCGGCCGCCACCTCCTTGGTGTCGTAATTGAACGTCTGCGACAGGATCTTGAAGGCGAAGCGCGTGCTGACCCCGGTCATGCCCTCGTCGACGCCGGCGGCGTCGCGATATTCCTGGACCGACTTGGCTTTCGGATCGACCTCCTTGAGGTTCTCGCCGTCATAGGCGCGCATCTTGGTGTAGAGCGACGAGTTCTCGTGTTCGGCAAGACGGGTCGAGACGGTGAAGCGGCTGAGAATGTCCAGCACTTCCGGGGCGCAGGGGCTGCTTGCCAGTTCGCTTTCGCGCAGCAGCTTCTCGTAGATTTGCCTTTCCTCGGTGATGCGCAGGCAATAGGGAACCTTGACCACGAGGATGCGGTCGAGGAAGGCCTCGTTGTTCTTGTTGTTCTTGAACTGCTGCCATTCCGATTCGTTGGAATGGGCAACGACGATGCCCTGATAGGGGAAGGCGCCGAAATTCTCGGTGCCGTTGTAGCTGCCTTCCTGGGTTGCCGTCAGCAATGGGTGCAGCACCTTGATGGGCGCCTTGAACATCTCGACGAATTCGAGCAGCCCTTGCGTGGTCCGGTTGAGGCCGCCGCTGTATGAATAGGCGTCAGGATCCGATTGGCTGAAATTCTCCAACTGCCTGATGTCGACCTTGCCGACCAGCGCCGAGACGTCCTGATTGTTCTCGTCGCCGGGCTCGGTCTTGGCGATGGCGACCTGCCGCAGCCGCGACGGCATCAGCTTGACGACGCTGAATTTGGAGATGTCGCCCGACAGTTCGTCGAGGCGCTTGGCCGCCCAGGGCGAAATCAGTCCGTTCAGGCGGCGGCGGGCGATGCCGTATTTATCCTCCAGCAGATCGCCCATGCGGTCGGGATGGAAAAGGCCGAGCGGCGATTCGAAGACGGGGCTGATCTTGTTGCCGGCCTTCAGCGTGTAGATCGGGCGCTCCTCCATCAGCTTCTTCAGCCGTTCAGCCAGCGAGGATTTGCCGCCGCCGACCGGACCGAGGAGATAGAGGATCTGCTTGCGCTCCTCGAGCCCCTGCGAGGCGTAGCGGAAATATCCGGCGATGCGCTCGATCGTATCCTCCATTCCGTAGAAATCGGAAAAGGAGGGATAGACCTTGACGGTGCGGTTGGAGAAAATGCGACCGAGTCGCTCGTCCTTGCTGGTGTCGATCAGGTTCGGTTCGCCGATGGCCTCGACCATACGCTCTGGCGCCGAGGCATACATGGATTTGTCCTCGCGGCAGGCAAGCAGATATTGCTGGAGACTGATCTCTTCCTGGGCAGCGTTGGAATAAATCTCCGAAAACAGGTCGAAGACGTCTGATTGATTCTCGCGCATGATGCTTCGCCTCGGAGCCGACCGGCAGCCAATCGGCTCATCACTCCATCAACTGCCGGAAAGCAGTGTGGTTCCCTTCTCCTGAAGGGACAGTGCACCGCACTCCGACATTGGCCTTCGGGGATGCCCGATTCGGCCGAAAATGCTCGCCTAATAAGATACGTGGTGATTGCTGGCGGAGCGTCAAGGAGAGGATTTGTTTTCGCACCGAAAGTTGTCATTTTTGGTTCGTAGATGAGTTGCGTGGCGAGCGTCCGCGCGCTGTCGCCTAAACTTGGCCGGAGATGACGATGATCGATCGACGCAGCTTCATCGCGGCATCCATCGCAGCGATGCTGGCTGCCGGTGGAACGGCAGCTAAGCCGCAGCGCCAGCCGCAACCGCAGACGTTCGACTATGGACCGGCCAAGCTCGACATTTACGCGCCGGCCGGCGCGAAGAACCTGCCGGTGGTGTTTTTCGTCCATGGCGGCGCCTGGCGGTTCGGCAAGCGCAGCCAGGTCGGCGCCAAGCCGGGTTTCCTGCTCGCCAATGGCTTCGTGTTCGTCTCGATCGACTACCGCATGCTGCCGGAAGCCGATGTCGCAGCCGAGGCCGGCGATGTGGAAAAGGCCTACGCCTATGTGCGCGCCAACATCGCCCGGCATGGCGGCGATCCCAACCGCATCGTCGGCATGGGCCATTCGGCCGGCTGCCATCTGATCGCGCTGACCGGCATGCGCGGCAGACTGCCCGGCGTCGCCGCGCTGATCCTCGACGACACCAGGGCCTATGATCTTGCCGCGCTATCCAGGAATGGCGGCATGGTTCGGGCCTATGCGCGTGTCTTCTCCGACCCGGCACAATGGGCGGCTCTGTCGCCGGCGAGCTATGTCGACGGGCGCAAGCATCCGCCGACCTTCATCGCCTATTCGCGCGCCGATGGCCGCGAAGAGCAATCGACGGCCTTTGCCAAGCGCCTGCGCGCCACCGGCACGGCGGTGACGCTGTTCGACGGTAGCGCATACACGCATATGTCGATCAACCATGACTTTGGCGAGGACGGCGATGCGTTGACGGCCGCCGCGCTGGCATTCCTGAAATCGACGGTCGCCTGATCCCGCAAGCGGCCTGGATCAGACCAAAAGTCCGGCGGGATATTGCCGCGCCGGTGCGCTTAGGTGCATTGCTGCTGACTGTCGAACCGAGGAAGAATTTCATGAATGGCGCCGACCTGCTGTGTGACGTGCTGCTGGCCAATGATGTCACCGTCTGTTTCGCCAACCCCGGCACGTCGGAAATGCATTTCGTTGCCGCACTCGACCGCAAGCCTGAGATGCGGTGCGTGCTCGGCCTTTTCGAAGGCGTGGTGACGGGTGCAGCCGACGGCTATGCGCGCATGACCGATCGCCCGGCGGCTACGCTGCTGCATACCGGGCCGGGCCTGGCCAATGGGCTGGCCAATATGCACAACGCAAGGCGTGCGCGCAGCCCAATGATCAACATTGTCGGCGACCACGCCTCCTACCATTTGCCGCTTGATGCGCCGCTGACCAGCGACATAGAGGGTCTGGCGGCGCCGATGTCGAATTGGGTCGGCCGCGTCAAAGGCCCGGCCGATATCGTGCCTGCCGCGGAGGCCGCTTTCCGCGCCTCGTTGACCCCACCTGGTGTTACGACGCTGATCCTGCCGGCGGACGCCGCCTGGGGCGAGGTCGACGCAATTTCACCTGGCAAGGTCAAGCTGGCGCCGTTGCCCGCTGTCGACATGGCGGCCGTGGGCAAGGTCGCCGAAGCAATCCGCGCCGAGCCGGGCCGTGTCGGCATGGTGGTGCGCGGGCAGGCGGCGCGGGCCGATGCGCTTGAAATCGCAGGTCGAATCGCGGCGACCGGCGGTGTCCGCCTGTTCAGCGAGGTTCTGATCGCCCGCATGCAGCGCGGCCGCGGGCGATTCGCGCCGACGCGCATTCCCTATCCGGTCGATGCGGCGACAACGACCCTCCGGGATATCGACGTGCTGGTGCTGGTCGGGGCGAAGGAGCCGGTGGCGTTCTTTGCCTATCCTGGCAAGCCGGGACGGCTGGTTCCAGACGATTGCCAGGTGCTCTCGCTGGCGGCGCATGGCGAGGATCTGAAGGCGGCGCTGGAGGCGCTTGCCGACGAGCTCGGCATCAAGCCGACGCAGCAGTTCACCGCTGCAACGGCCTTTCCAGACGAGCCGACGCCAAGCGGCAGACTGACGGACGATGCAATCGCACTGTCGGTTGCGCGCAAGCTCCCCGCCAATGCCATCGTCTGTGACGAAGCGGTCACCTCGGCCAGGCGATCCTTTGCGCTGTCGGCATATGCGGCCCCGCACGACTACATGATGGGCACGGGCGGATCGATCGGCGGCGGCATTCCGATGGCAACCGGGGCGGCGATCGCCTGTCCGGACCGCAAGGTGATCAATCTCGAGGCCGACGGCAGCGGCATGTACACGGTGCAGGGACTGTGGACGCAGGCGAGGGAAAAGCTCGACGTTGTCACAATCGTGTTTTCCAACCGGACCTACGCCATTCTGCATGGCGAGATGACGAATGTCGGTGTCAATTCGATCGGCGAGAACGCCAGGCGTATGCTCGATCTCGACCATCCCGCGCTGGACTGGGTTGCACTGGCCAATGGCATGGGTGTCGAGGCGGCCCGCGCCGATACGTGCGAACGCTTCGACGCGCTGCTCGACAGCGCGCTGTCGCGACCCGGACCGTTTCTCATCGAAGCGGTGATCTAGAGCATGATTCCGAAAAGTGGAAACCGGTTTTCGGAAGAGATCATGCTCCGACAGAGAGTTGGATCAGGATTCGATCAAACGTCATCCTGATCCAACGCTTACCAGCGGGTCTTTTCGCCTGGGGCTGCCGGTTCGATGGCCAGCGCATGGACGCCGGCCTTCAGCTCCGCCGCCAGCAGTTCGTTGACGGCGCGGTGGCGGTCGATGCGGCTCATGCCCGCAAAGACGGGCGAGACGATGCGGACACGGAAATGCGTCTCGCCGGTGCCGTCATAGGCGCCGTGATGGTCGGAGCCGTGGTGATGGTGGCCGGCATGGAGATGACTTTCATTGACGATAACCAGCCGCTCCGGCGAAAACGCCTTGTTCAGCTTGTCTTCCATGGTCGCCTGTATGGACATCGCCGTTTCCCTTCACCATATCTGCAAGGGGTGATCGGGAAATCGGGATCGATCTCGCCGGGCCGCCTCAAAAATCACCATTCGCCCTGCTTTATGCCGCGATTCAGCGGTTAGGGCGATCATCGCGAAAATGTCAATTCTTGTTTCGCACGTGCGAACAGCCCATAAATGGGTGAGATGAAATCGTACCCCAAATATTTCGAGAAGATTCGGATCCGTCCCGAAAAGGACGCGGAGCTGAAGTCGCGCTCGCCAATCTGCCAGTGGGACGGCTGCAAGGAGGCAGGCACCCATCGCGCGCCGGTCGGTCGCATGAAGGAGGGCGAGTATTTTCAGTTCTGCTTCGACCACGTGCGCGAATACAACAAGGGTTTCAATTACTTCTCCGGCGTGCCGGATACCGAGATCGCCCGCTTCCAGAAGGAGGCGATGACCGGCCACCGGCCGACATGGAAGATGGGCCTCGCCGGCGCTTCGACACGCTCCTCCCCCGATATGGCGCAGATGCGCTCCGGCCGCGCTGGCTATTACAACCGTATGCGCGACCCGTTCGACCTGTTCAAAGGCCCGAAAGACCCGCGCGAGGCGCGCGAACGCAAGGCCAAGCCGCTTGAGGCCAAGGCGCTGGAAACGCTTGGCCTTGATACAAAGGCGACTGGCAAGGACATCAAGGCGCGCTATAAGGAACTTGTGAAGCGCCACCATCCGGATGCGAATGGCGGCGACAGAGGTTCGGAAGACCGGTTCCGCGATGTGCTGCAGGCCTATCGCGTGCTCAAGCAGGCGGGTTTGTGCTGAGCGACCCAACGGTTCGTGTCGCTTTCCAACTTTCATAGGGGTGGAAAAGGCTCTAAGACCGCCCCCGGACAAAATCGATTGCCGGCGAAATCAGGCTTTTCGCCCGTGGAGACGTGGATAGAGATGAACAAGGTCGATCGCGACATCGCCAATTTGCCGGACACGACGGTGTCGGTGAAAGAAAAATTCGGCTTCGAGTCCAAGATGGTGGTGCCGGCCTATTCGGTAACCAGCGAGCACGTGCCGGACATCGATCCGGACTATCTGTTCGACAAGGCGACGACGCTGGCGATCCTTGCCGGCTTTGCCTACAACCGCCGCGTCATGGTGTCTGGCTATCACGGCACCGGCAAGTCGACCCACATCGAACAGGTCGCCGCCCGCCTCAACTGGCCTTGCGTGCGCGTCAACCTCGACAGCCATGTCAGCCGTATCGACCTCGTCGGCAAGGACGCCATCGTCGTCAAGGACGGCTTGCAGATCACCGAATTCCGCGACGGCATCTTGCCCTGGGCCTACCAACACAATGTCGCGCTGTGCTTCGACGAGTATGATGCCGGCCGTCCCGACGTGATGTTCGTCATCCAGCGCGTGCTGGAATCGTCGGGCCGCCTGACGCTGCTCGACCAGAGCCGGGTCATTCGCCCGCATCCGGCGTTCCGGCTGTTTTCGACCGCCAACACGGTTGGCCTTGGCGACACCACCGGCCTCTATCACGGCACGCAGCAGATCAACCAGGCGCAGATGGATCGCTGGTCGATCGTCACCACGCTGAACTATCTGCCGCACGACAATGAAGTGAACATCGTGCTGGCCAAGGCCAAGCACTATCGCGACGGCAAGGGCAAGGACATCGTCAACAAGATGGTGCGCGTCGCCGACATGACGCGCTCGGCCTTCATCAATGGCGATCTGTCGACGGTGATGAGCCCGCGTACCGTGATCACCTGGGCCGAAAATGCCGAGATCTTCGGCAATATCGGCATGGCGTTCCGGCTGACCTTCCTCAACAAGTGCGACGAGCTGGAGCGTTCGGTGGTGGCCGAGTTCTACCAGCGCGCCTTCGGCGAGGATCTGCCCGAGAGCGCCGCCAACGTGGTGCTGGGGTAAGCAGAGCCTCGATGGCGGGTCCGGGCGACAACACGCGCAACAAGTCGAAAACGGGCTCTGAAGCCGACAGCTTCAAGCGCGCCGTCACCGTCTGCATGCGCGCCATAGCCGGCGACAAGGAGCTCGAGGTCGGTTTCGCCAAGGACAGGCCCGCACTTGCCGGCAGCCGCGCCCGCTTGCCGGAACTGCCTAAGAAAGCCTCGAAAGAGGATATCGCCATCACCCGCGGGCTCGGCGATTCCATGGCGCTGAAGCGGGCCTGCCACGATCAGCGCATCCACACCAAGCTGGCGCCGGAAGGCAAGCTGGCGCGCTCGATCTATGACGCGGTCGAGCAGGCCCGGGTCGAAGCGATCGGCAGCCGCGCCATGCTGGGCGTCGCCGACAATATCGGCTCGATGCTGGAGGACAAATACGCCAAGGCCAATCTCGTCGACGTCAAGGACAAGGCCGACGCGCCGATCGAGGAGGCGCTTGCGCTCATGGTGCGCGAGAAGCTGACCGGCCGGCCGATCCCGAAGAGCGGCGAGCGGCTGGTCGAACTCTGGCGCCCCTGGGTCGAGGAGAAGGCCAAGGCCGACCTCGACGGACTGTCAGCCAAGCTCGGCGACCAGCAGGCCTTCGCTCGCGTCGTGCGCGACATGCTTGCGTCCATGGAGATGGCCGAGGAACTCGGCGACGACCAGGAGACCGAAGACTCCGAGGACAATGACGAGAACCAGCCGCAAGGCGAGGAGCAAAGCGAGGAGGGCGGCGAAGACGATTCCGGCTCCGAGCAGTCGCAGTCCGAGGATGCCGAAGCGTCGGCCGACGACGAACAGTCCTCCGAGACGGAGGCGTCCGACGCCACCGCCGACGATTTGTCCGACGATGACGATGCGGACGCCGAAACGCCGGGCGAAGCGCGCCGCAACGACAATCCCTTCACCAATCTGCCGAAGGAAATCGACTACAAGGTCTTTACCGCCGCCTTCGACGAGACGGTCGGTGCGGAAGAGCTGTGCGAAGAGGAAGAACTCGACCGGCTGCGCGCCTTCCTTGACAAGCAGCTGGCCAATCTCTCCGGCGTCGTCGGGCGGCTCGCCAACCGGCTGCAGCGGCGCCTGATGGCGCAGCAGAACCGCTCCTGGGATTTCGACCTCGAGGAAGGCTATCTCGATCCGGCGCGCCTGGTGCGTGTCGTCATCGACCCGATGCAGCCGCTGTCGTTCAAGCAGGAGCGCGACACCAAGTTCCGCGACACGGTGGTGACGCTGGTGCTCGACAATTCGGGCTCGATGCGTGGCCGGCCGATCACGGTTGCCGCCACCTGCGCCGACATATTGGCGCGCACGCTGGAACGGTGCGGTGTCTCGGTCGAAATCCTCGGCTTCACCACGCGGGCGTGGAAAGGCGGCCAGGCGCGCGAAAAATGGCTGAAGGACGGCAAGCCGCCGAACCCCGGCCGGCTCAACGATCTGCGCCACATCATCTACAAATCCGCCGACCATCCTTGGCGGCGGGCGCGCCGCAATCTCGGCCTGATGATGCGCGAGGGCCTGCTCAAGGAAAACATCGACGGCGAGGCGTTGCTGTGGGCGCACAACCGGCTGATCGCCCGGCCCGAACAGCGCAAGATCCTGATGATGATCTCGGACGGCGCGCCGGTCGACGATTCGACGCTGTCGGTCAACCCGGGCAATTATCTCGAGCGCCATTTGCGCGCCGTCATCGAGCTGATCGAGGCGCGCTCGCCGGTCGAGCTTCTGGCCATCGGCATCGGTCATGACGTCACCCGCTATTACCGGCGCGCCGTCACCATCGTCGATGCCGAGGAACTGGCCGGCGCCATGACCGAGCAGCTGGCCTCGCTGTTTGCCGAGGAAAACGCGCGCGACACGCGCCGCGGCGGCTATCGGCGCGCGGGATGATCTTCTTGCGCGGCGGCTTCAGGCAGACGTTTTTCGCCGCCACTGCCTTGTTCGGCATGGCTCTGCCGGCATTTGCCGCGGGACGTACTCCGGTCGAGGCGGTCGAAGTCTCGGCCCGGCCGATCACCATCTTCCATATCGGCAGCGCCGACAAACAGTTCGGCCCGCTGGAATTCGTCGGCGGGCTGGAGATGACGTCGCCGACGCGTGACTTCGGTGCGCTGTCGGCGTTTCGTTTTCTCAAGCCCGGCGGCGATTTCATTGGTGTCGCCGATACCGGCTTCTGGTTTTTCGGCACCATAACCCACGACGCCGACAAGCGGCCGTCCGGCATCCAGAATTTCCGCATGCAGCAGATGGTCGATGCATCGGGCCGGCCGATCGACAAGAAATGGCAGGTCGACGCCGAAGGCCTGGCCGTCAAGGACGGCATCGCTACCGTCGGCTTCGAGCGCGACCAGCGCGTCGCCCAGTTCAAGATCGACCCGGACAATATGAAGGCGCCGTTCAAGCAGCTGAACTTCCTGGTTCCGGCCCGGGAACTCAGGCAGAACCGCGGCTTCGAGACGGTCACCCACGCCAATCCCTACGGCCAGCACGGGGGCGGGCTGGTCGTGGTCTCGGAAAAGAGCCTCGACAAGGCCGGCAATATCTATGCCGCCATCATCGAAGGGCCGCACAAGGGCGTCTTCACCGTCAAGCGCAATGGCGATTTCGATATCACCGACGGCGCCTTCCTGCCGGATGGCGACCTGCTGCTGCTGGAGCGCAGTTTTTCGATGGCCGGCGGGGTGAAGATGCGGCTCAGACGCATCTATGGCGAAAGCGTCGAGAAGGGCGCGGTTGCCGACGGACCGGTGCTGATGGAAGCCGATATGGGCTATCAGATCGACAATATGGAAGGGCTCGACGTCTGGACCCGCGACGACGGTGCGGTGATGGTGTCGCTGATCTCGGACGACAACCACTCGATCCTGCAGCGCAACCTCTATCTGGAATTCATCCTGCGCCAGGATTGATTGAGCTCAGTCCCGCTCGCCGGTCGTCATTCTTCCTGCATTTCTCACTCACTCTCGTGTGGCTTCTTGTCGTCGGTCCGCGCGACATCAAAAATACTTAAGTCCCGGCTTGACTATTCGAATCGCTGATCTAATACTCAAGTCCATGCTTAACCATTCCAAGATCGACAGCATCCTGAGGGCTCTTGTCGAGCCCACGCGCCGCCAGATCGTGGAAAGGCTGAGCCGCGGACCGGCGACCGTCAGCCAACTGGCGGAGCCGTTCGGCATGACCTTTGCCGCCGTGTTGCAGCATCTGCAGGCGCTGGAAGCCTGCGGGCTGATCCGCAGTGAAAAGATCGGGCGGGTGCGCACCTGCCGGATCGAACCGGGCGGACTCGCTCCGCTCGCCGACTGGATCGCGGAACGCCGCATTCCGGCCGAACGCCATCTCGATCGTCTTGGCCAGATCCTGGCCGAGACGGACCCCGAAGACCAATCCCCCAAGAAAAATCAGGACAAGGACCAAGCACCATGAACCAGATCGCCCCCGTAGACGGGCACTCCGTCATCCACTCCACCTTCACCATCGAGCGCACCTATCCCCAGTCGCCGGCCAAAGTCTTCCATGCCTTTGCCGACAAGGAGACGGTGCGGCGCTGGCGCGTCGAAGGCCACGGCTTCACCATCGCCGAATTCAGCTTCGACTTCCGTGTCGGCGGCGCCGAGGTGTCGCGGTTCAGCTACCAGGGTGGCCCGGAGATCAGGCTCGACGCGCAGTTCCAGGACATCGTTCCGAACCAGCGTATCGTGTTTTCCTACAGGATGGCAGTCGGGACGCAGCCCATGTCGGCCTCGCTGACCACGGTCGAGCTGGCCCCGTCGGGTGAGGGCACCCGTCTGACCTTCACCGAACAGGGCGTGTTCTTCGATGGCGTCGATTCGGCGCAAGGCCGGGAAGAGGGTACGCGCGGGCTGTTGGAAGCCCTTGCTGCCGAACTGTCGAGATAGGTTTCATCAACAAGCGGGTGGTATTGAAGGCTATCCGCCCGCCTTTGCCGCTAAGACGGCAGACTATCGCGGGTTCGTTGCGATCCAGATGACATGGCGCGCGCCGCGCTTGCCGTTGGCGCGCGTCTTCACTTCTTCCACCGCAAAGCCCGCCTGCTTGAGCCTGCGCGTGAAGCCATTGTCGGGCCCTTGCGACCACACCGCCAGCACACCGCCGGGCTTGAGCGCGGAGCGAGCGGCGGCGAGGCCGGCGGCGCCGTAGAGGGCGTCATTGCCCTTGTAGACGATGCCTTCGGGACCATTGTCGACGTCGAGCAGGATGGCGTCCCAGGCCGCCTTGTCGGATCTTATGATGTGGCCAACATCGGCCTCAAGGACGGTCACGCGGGGATCGTCAAGGCAGCCGTCGAAAAGCTCTGCCATCGGGCCGCGCGCCCAGGCGACGACGGCAGGCACCAATTCGGCGACGGTGACGCCTGCGTCGGGGCCCAACTCGGTGAGGGCGGCGCGCAGCGTAAAACCCATGCCGAGGCCGCCGATCAGGATTTTCGGTCGGCTGTGTCTGGCAATCCTGTCGCAGGAGAGTTTTGCCAGCGCTTGCTCGGAACCGCTGAGGCGGCTGTTCATCAGCTCATTGGTGCCGAGCATGATGGAGAATTCAGCGCCGCGCTGCTTTAAGCGCAGTTCCTGGGCGCCGTCGGGCGTCTTTGCACTGTCGAGCTGGACCCAGGGGATCACGGCCTAGACCGCGATCGCCGGCTGGCTCCAGCGGGCGGCGAGCAACCGGTAGGGGATCAGCGCCACCACGGCGATGATCAGCTTCACCGAGAGGTCGCCGAGCGCCCAGGACACCCAGCGCAGGGTTTCCACCGGCAGCACACCCATCAGCGGCGCGGTCTCCAGCGCAAAGGTGTCATTGGGGCCGGCAAAGGCGAAGAGGGCGGAAAAGGCGACGCTGAAGAACACCGCCGTGTCGAATACCGAGCCGACCAGGGTGCCGACGATCGGGGCGCGCCACCAGTTCTGCCGGCGCAGCCGGTTGAACACGGTGACGTCGAGCAATTGCGCACAAAGGAACGCCGCACCCGAAGCCGCCGCAATGCGTACCAGCCGCTCGGCTGCGGTCTCGAATTCGATCAGGCCGTGGCGAAACAGGAAGGGCGGGACGAGGATCGAGCAGATCACCGCGGTCATGAAGCCGACAAAGACGATGCGGCGCGCCACGGTCGGGCCATAGCGGCGGTTGGCAAGGTCGGTGACCAGGAAGGAGAAGGGGTAGGTGAAGGCGCCCCAGGTCAGGATGTCGGCCAGCGACAGGCCGCCGACCTGGCCCTGCATCGGGAACTGCACGAGGATGTTCGATGCCACGACGACAAGCGCCATGGCGGCCACAAAGGGCAGATATCGCGAGAAGGAAGTCATTTTTTTATCCTGGGTAATGGAACCAGCCAGGCGCTATCCGAAATGCGGATCGCGCTGCCTTGCAAGTTTTGAGCATCGGATCGCTCCGATGCTCAAGGCGGTCGTCCCCCGCCTTAAAGTCTTCAAGCGGCGGGCTGGTCGGCCAGCTTCTTGGCGATCTGCTTCTTCAAGAGGCGCGCACGCTGCGACAGCTCCTTGGCGTCGGCCTTGGCCAGGAAGGCGTCGAGGCCACCGCGATGCTCGACCGAACGCAGCGCGTTGGCCGAAATGCGCAGGCGCACATTCTGGTTCAGCGCTTCCGAAATCAGCGTCACATTGACGAGGTTCGGCAGGAAACGGCGCTTGGTCTTGTTGTTGGCGTGGCTCACATTGTTGCCGGTCTGGACTGCCTTGGCAGTGAGTTCGCAGGTACGGGACATGGTTCTAACCTTCAGTTCTTTCTAAGCCTGCCAAACCATTTTCGCCCGCGCCGGGCGGCGCGCGGTTTCGGTCAGGCGGCCTTATGGAAAAGTTGGCGTTCCATAGTTGCATTTCGCCGAGGCGTCAAGCTCCGGCTTCCCTCGGGATGCGGCGGTCCTTTCATATAAAGGCCGAAATTCAGCCTATAAGCGGTCGCATAGGGACATGCCAGGCCGGAGTTGCCCATCTGCGGCTTGAAAATTCAAGGAACGATCCCCGCCATGCTTCGTCCGTCACATGCCGTTGTCGCGGTGCTTGCCGCTGCGTTGCCGACGTCAGCCCTCGCCGCCGCACCGGCAACTGCCCCGCAGTCCTTCAAGGGCGAATACACGGTGTCGTTCCTCGGCCTTTCGGTGGCCAAGGCGAAATTTAACAGCCACTACGAAGGCGATAGCTATTCCATCGACGGCACCGTCTCCAGCGCCGGTATCGCCACTTTGTTCGACGATACGAGCGGCACGATCTCGTCAAAGGGCAAGATCCTGGGCAAGCAGATGCAGCCAGAGGCGTTTCGCGCCGACTACAAGTCCGGCAAGAAGGCTTCCGTGGTCGATATCCGCTTTGCCAATGGCGCGGTTACCGCCACTCAGGTCATCCCCGAACCGAAAAAGCGCAATCCCAAGACCTGGATACCGCTGGGTGGCAAAGATCTGACATCGGTGCTCGACCCGATGGCCGCCACCGTCATCCATGCCGATAGCCTGGACAAGGTCTGCGGGCGCAAGGTGAAGTTCTATGATGGCGAGATGCGCGCCGACCTGACGCTGACCTATGCCTCGAAAGGCTCGATCTCGGTCAAGGGCTACAAGGGCGACACCGTGACCTGCAAGATGAGCTTCGAGCCGGTGGCGGGCTACCGAAAGGGCCGCAAGGCGCTGAATTACCTGAAGAACAAGAGCAAGATGATGGTGACGTTTGCGCCGGTCGGCCAAACCGGCGTATATGCGCCGATCCACGCCACGGTCGGGACGCAGATAGGCACCTTGACCGTCAGCGCGGGACGGTTCGAAGCTGTTGAATAATTTGTTTTTACGCAATTCCGGACAGAAAACCGCCGGACACTTTTCCTGGAATTGCTAGAGGCGCCTGGCGCGCCGCCGGAGACGGGCATGGGGCGCGCAACACTGATCGGTTTCTCGGCGGTTGCCATGTGGGCGCTGCTGGCGTTGCTCACCGACGCCTCGGGCGCCGTGCCGCCATTCCTTTTGTCGGCCATCACCTTCGCCATTGGCACTGCGGTCGGGCTGGTCGCGCGGCTGTTCATGCCGGCGACCGATAAAAGCCAGAAGATCCCGCGCCAGGTTTGGGTGATCGGCATTGCCGGCCTGTTCGGCTACCACTTCTTCTACTTCACCGCGCTGCGCAACGCGCCGGCGGTGGAGGCAAGCCTGATCGCCTATCTGTGGCCGCTGCTGATCGTGCTCGGTTCAGCGCTGATGCCGGGCGAGAAGCTGGCCTGGAACCATGTCGTCGGCGCGCTGCTTGGGCTGGCCGGCACCGTCCTCATCGTCACCAAGGGCGGCGGGCTTGCCTTCGATGCGCGCTATGCCTTTGGCTACGCCATGGCCGCCGTCTGCGCGCTGCTGTGGTCGTCCTATTCGCTGCTGTCGCGGCGTTTTCCGGCGGTGCCGACGTCGATCGTCACCTGGTTCTGCGCCGCCACGGCAGCCCTTTCGCTCGTCTGCCATCTGCTGCTGGAACAGACGGTGCTGCCCGACGGTCCCGGCCAGTGGCTGGCGGTGCTCGGTCTCGGGCTGATGCCGGTGGGCGCCGCTTTCTACGCCTGGGATATCGGCGTCAAGCGCGGCAATATCCAGGTGCTGGGGGCGGCAAGCTATGCGGCGCCGCTTCTGTCGACCCTGGTGCTGATCGCGGCCGGCGTGGCCGAGCCATCGCTACGCATCCTTGCCGCCTGCGTGCTGATCACCGGCGGCGCGGCCCTGGCGGCAAAGTCGCTGTTCCTGCGCAAGCCGGCTGAGATCGGAGCCAAGGCATGACGATGCCGTTTGCCGGCGGCATCGACGCCAATGCCAATGCGACATTGATTTTTTCGCTGGTGGCTGCGGTGATCCACGCCTTTACCCTGGATATGCGGCCGACGCTGGCCCGCTCGGCGGCAAAGACGCTGGCCGTGGCCATGCTTGCGGTGCTCGCCGTCATGCAAGGTGGACCATTGCTGCTCATCGCGGCGCTGGCCCTCAGCGCCATCGGCGACGCCTTCCTGTCGCGTGACGGCGAGAAGCCTTTCCTCGGCGGGCTGGCCAGCTTCCTGGCGGCGCATATCCTCTATGTGCCGCTCTTCCTGCGCAGCGGCGGCGGGCTGGATGTGCTGGGCAGCGAGACATGGCGCGGCGCCATCGCACTCGCCATGGCGGCATTCGTGGTCGCCATGCTGGCGGCACTCTGGCGCCGTGTCGGCCCCGGCCTGCGAGCGCCGATCGCCGTCTATATCGCGGCCATCCTGGCGATGGGCATTTCGGCGCTGACGCTCGACAATCCATGGGTCATCATCGGTGCCGCTATGTTCATGGCGTCGGACGGGCTGCTTGCCACGGAAAAATTCCTGGTGCCGGCCATTGCGCCCTATCGCGCCGGCATCCGCTATGTCGTCTGGGTGCTCTACTATGCCGCCCAGCTGGCAATTACGCTTGGCTTTTTGCTGAGCTAGGTTCCCATCCGGGTTCGGCCATTTCGAAGGCGGCGAAGTCGAAGCCCGGCGCCACGGTGCAGCCGACCAGGGTCCATTCGCCGAGGCTGCGTGCCGATTGCCACCAGCCTGCCGGCACCACGATCTGCGGCCGCTCGCCCGCCGCAAGTTCAATGCCGAGCACCTGCTCGATCATGGCACTGCCTTCCTCGCACATCGACAGCGCCAGCGGCGCACCGGCATGGAAATGCCAGACCTCGGCCGCGTCCTTGACCCGGTGCCAAGCCGAAATCTGGTCCTCTTCCAGGAGGAAATAAATCGCCGTCGAATGGCCGCGCGCGCCGCCAGCGCTGTCGCGAAAGGTCTCGGCATACCAGCCGCCTTCCGGATGCGCCTTGAGACCAAGCGTGGCGATGATTTCAGCGGCGCTGGTCATGGCTGCTCTCGGAACGTCACGATGGTCAGAAATTGTCCTTACGCTTGCGAATCTCGGCGAACACGTCGGCATCGCTGGCCTTTTCCATGCCGAGATGCTTGCGGATCGCCGGGTCGTGCCAGCGCAGGAACGGATTGGTCGACAATTCCTCGCCGATCGTGGTCGGCAGCGTCGCCTTGTTGTCGGCGCGCAGCGTCTCGATCTTGGCGGCGCGCTCCTTCAGCGCCGAATTGGTCGGGTCGACAGTCAGCGCGAAGCGGGCATTGGAAAGCGTGTATTCATGGCCGCAATAGATGACCGTGTCGGCCGGCAGTGCGGCGAGCTTCTTCAGCGATTCATACATCATCGGCGGCTTGCATTCGAACAGCCGGCCGCAGCCGAGCGCGAACAGCGTGTCGGCGGTGAACGCCACTTTCGAGGCCGGCAGGTAATAGGAGACGTGGCCCGCCGTGTGGCCGGGCGTGGCGATGACATCGATCCGCTCGCCGCCGAGATGGACGACCGACCCTTGGCCGACGGTCTCGTCGATGCCGGGGATTTTTTCCTTTTCCGCCTCCGGTCCGACGATGCGCAGCTTGAAGCGCTCCTTCAGCGCAAGATTGGCCTCGACATGGTCGACATGGTGGTGGGTGGTCAGGATCAGCGTCGGCTTCCAGCCGGTACGCTCGATCGCGGCCAGGATCGGCGCTTCTTCGGGCGCGTCGATGATGGCGGTCTCGCCGCTCTTGGGATCATGCACCAGCACGCCGAAATTGTCGCTGCGGCACATGAACTGTTCGATTTCGACCGGCATTTTCATCTCTCCATCTGTCGCCGCAGACATAGGGCGCTTGCCCGCCGATGTCATCCGGAACTTGGCACCTTTGTTGAACTTCAGCGGCATCGCAGCTACCGTCGCGCGCATGCATTCCGATATTGTCGATCTCCGTTCCTTCTATTCGACCACGCTCGGCCGCCTGGCCGAACGCTCGATCACCATGGCGCTGTCCTCGATATGGGCTGCCGTGCCCAATGAGCGGCTGGTCGGGCTCGGCTATACCTTGCCGTGGCTGGAGCGGTTCGGCACCGACGCCGAGCGGGTCTTTGCCTTCATGCCGGCCACCCAAGGTGCGGTGGTCTGGCCGGCGAGCGGACCGACGTCGACGGCGTTAGTCTTCGACGAGGAACTGCCGCTGGTCGATTCCTGCATCGACCGCATGTTGCTGGTGCATTCGCTGGAGCATGTCGAAAACCCGCGCGAGACGCTGAACGAGATCTGGCGGGTGTTGTCGCCGGCGGGGCGCGTCGTCATCGTCGTGCCCAACCGGCGCGGCGTCTGGGCCCGGTTCGAGCACACGCCGTTCGGCAATGGCCGGCCGTTCTCGCGCGGCCAGCTGACCGAATTGTTGCGCGAGGCGAACTTCACGCCGGCTTCCTGGTCCGACGCGCTGTTCTTCCCGCCATCGCCGCGGCGCTTCATGATGCGGTTCCACAATGTGCTGGAGCGCGCTGGCAGGCGGTTCTGGCCGATCTTTTCCGGCGTCATCGTGGTCGAGGCGCAGAAGCGGCTCTATCAGGGCGTGCCGGTGGCGCAGCGCGCCTCGCGCCGCGTCTTCGTGCCGGTGCTGTCGCCGCACGGCGCGACAAGGCTTGGCCGCCGCGCCGATGGGGTGACATCGACCAAGGGTCAGGTGACACCTTCGTGATCATGATGAAAACTGGTGTTGCGTGGGATTTTCCCACCTATCTGTCGCAGATGCATTTGCAGCCCGTTTGAGCGGCGGATGACTTCAAGTCCCTCCATCCGGTTTCAGCACCGCTGTTGAACGTAAGGACCCCAGGCCATGGCTGATCAACCGGAAGCGAACGCCACAGCCCAGCCGGTAACCGTCGAAGCCAGCAGTCTGCGCGACCAGGTGACGACGATCAAACGGGCTTTGGTAGGCTCGCCGGTGCGCAACTGGCTGCTGTGGACGTCGGTCGGCATCATGGCCGTCATCTTCGCGACGTCGATTGGCCAGGTTCTGCTCAACCGCTGGAACCAGCCCTTCTACGATGCGCTGGCGCGTCGTGACATGGCGGCCTTCCTGCATCAGTTGCTCATCTTTGCGATGATCGCCGGCACGCTGCTGATGCTCAACATCGCTCAGACCTGGCTCAACCAGATGATTCGGCTGAAGCTGCGCGAGGCGCTGACGCTCGACCTGATCGACCAGTGGATGCGGCCGGCGCGGGCCTTCCGGCTGGCCAATGCCGGCGCCATCGGCGTCAATCCCGACCAGCGCATGCAGCAGGATGCCGCGCACCTGTCCGATCTGACGACGGACCTCGGCGTCGGCCTGCTGCAATCCTTCATCTTGCTGGTGTCCTTCGTCGGCGTGCTGTGGCAGCTATCGTCGGGCTTCGTCTTCCGCATCAATGACTGGTCACTGGCGATACCGGGCTACATGGTCTGGGCAGCGTTCCTCTATGCCGGCATCGCTTCCTGGCTGAGCTGGCTGGTCGGGCGGCCGCTGATCCGCCTCAACAGCGATAGGTACACGCGTGAAGCCGAGCTGCGATCCTCGATGGTGCGGGTCAACGAAAATGTCGATGCCATTGCGCTTTACCACGGTGAGGCCGACGCCAAACGACGGCTCGAAATCGATCTCGGCACTGTACTGGGCGCCATGCGGCGCATCTACACCGCGCAGATCAACCTGTCCTGGGTGACCGACACCTATGGCTGGATCACCGTCGTGGCGCCGATCCTGGTGGCATCGCCGGTCTATTTCTCGGGCGATATCAGCTTTGGCGGGCTGATGATGGCGGTCGGCGCCTTCAATCAGGTGCATTCGTCGCTGCGCTGGTTCATCAACAATATCGGCGGCATCGCCGACTGGCGCGCGACGCTGATGCGCGTTGCCGACTTCCGCATCGCGCTCGATGAAACCGATGTGCTGCACGACAAGGAAAAGCGCATCGAATTCGGCGACAACGCCAATGGCAGCCTGACGTTCGAAAAGCTCCAGGTGGCCTCCCCCGAGGGCTGCACCAAGCTTGCCGACAGCCACGTCGAAATCCATCCCGGCGAGCGCGTCATGATCACCGGCGAGCCCGGCGCCGGCAAGACGCTGTTCTTCCGCGCCATCGCCGGCCTGTGGCCATGGGGCAGGGGGCGGATCGGCCTACCGGCTGGAGAAACCCTCATCTTCGTGCCGCGTGTCCCGTATTTGCCGGCCGGCACGTTGCGAGAGGTGCTCAATCATGCGAACGGGCATGCGCCCGCTAACGATGCCGACATTTCGGCCGTGCTGGCCGAGGTTGGTCTTGAACGGCTGTCATCGTCGCTCGACCGCGTGGGGCGCTGGGACCATGAGTTGGCCGATGACGAACAGCGCCTACTGGGCGTGGCCAGGCTCGCGTTGCGGCAGCCGAAATGGGTGATCATCGACGAAGCGATGGATGCGTTTGACGGACCCTCGCTGAGGCGAGTGCTGGCGATGCTGGAAAAGCATCTGAAGGGAGCCGCGATCATCAATATCGGGCGCGGCCAGCACAACACTCAGTTCTTTCCGCGCGGCCTGACGATCGTGAAGGATTCCGGTGCGCCGGCGCTGAAGCCCGCTCGCGTCAGGGCCGGCGCCATCGACCCGCCGCCGAGAGGGGCTCGCCCGCGAAAGGAGTAGCCTAAAGCTCGACGCATTTGAACGGACTCACGCGACGCGCTTTAGGTCTTTGTTTCATGCATGTCGTTCTCTCAAAACCGGGGCCACTTTTGAGCGACATGCATTAGGCTTTATTTCGCCGCGATCGCGGCGAAAATTCGCGGATCGAAACATCCGTGGTGCGGCCATGCTCGATGCGCTCAGCCTGCTAGCCTGCCTTGCCTGCACTCCGGTCACGCCCGTGGCTGCCCCGGCCAATGCCGTTGCCGTCGATGTCGAGCTGGTGCTGGCCGTCGATATCTCGCAGTCGATGGATGAGCGGGAGTTCGCGCTGCAGCGTGCCGGCTATGTCGAGGCGCTCAGGCATCCCGACTTCATCAAGGCTGTGCGCTCGGGCACGACCGGCCGCATCGCGCTTGCCTATTTCGAATGGGCAGGCGTCGTGCGCGAGGATGGCGTCATCGCCTGGCAGATGATCGACAGCGCAGAAAGCGCCGACGCCTTCGCCGACAAAATAGCCGCGCGGCCGTTCCGCAGCTTTCGCGGCACCTCGATTTCCGGCGCGCTTGCCTTCGGCGCCGGGTTTTTCGACGGCACCGGCTTCGACGCACCACGCAGCGTGATCGACATTTCCGGCGACGGTCCCAACAACACCGGGCTGCCGGTCGCCACCACACGCGACGCCGCGGTGGCCAAGGGCATCGTCATCAACGGCCTGCCGATCCTGATCAGCCCGTCACCGACCTTCAGCCATCTCGACCAGTATTATGACGATTGCGTCACCGGTGGGCCCGGCTCCTTCGTGCTGCCGATCTACGCGGCCTCCGAATTCGCCACCGCCATACGCCGCAAGCTTATCCTGGAGGTGAGCGGCATTGCCGATGCGACCGTGGTCACGATCGACGCGGCAGCGCCCATGGACTGCCTGCAGGGTGAACGCGACCGGCGGCTTTATTCCGACCCTTATTTCCCGGAACTCGACAAATGAGGCCTAGAGACAGTTCCCGAGGGAAGCTCTAGGCGGGCCGCGCACCGTATTTGTCGCGAAATTCGGCGTAGAGATCGCGGCGCCAGCGCCGGCCGCCGACATAGCCGCGAAACAGTTGCGGCAGCGAATAGCCGAGCGCCTTCGACGAACGGTTGGCCAGATAGCCGGAGAACGCCTGCGAAACCCTGCCTTTGAGCGCATCGGCGATGAGCTGTCGGGCGATCATGTAGGGCGGAATGTGGGGGTAGCGGTCGGCGATATAGGGGTGCTTGTCGATCAAACTGGCATAGGCTTCGACATAGCCATCGCGCTGTCCGGAGATCGAATTCTCCGAATTGTACTTTTTCCAGTCGATCACTTCGGAGAGTTGCGCGCCGCTGCGCCGGGCAAAGCGCAGCAGCAATTCGCGATCCTGCATGCGCGTGACGTCGCTGTCGTAGCCGCCGATGGCCAGCAGCGACTCGCGCCGGGCGGTGATTGCGGAGCCAGCAATGAAGATGGTCTGCGCTACAAGGGCTCGTTCCAGCGAGTCGCGGCTCAGCAGAGCCTCGCGGTTGACGCAATTCGTACGGCGATTGCCCTTCAGCGACACGAAGGAACTGATCAGCACTTCGAGCGAGGGATTGTTGTCGAACTGCTCCAGCGTCCGCACCAGCCGGTCCGGCAGATAGACGTCGTCGGAATCGAGGAATGTGACCACCGGCGCCCGCGCCCGCTCGATGCCGGCATTGCGGGCGGCATTGGCGCCACGCCATTTCGAGCCGACATAGATCAGCCGTGGATCGCGGATTTCGGCGAGTGCCGCGGCCGTGCCGTCGGTCGAGCCGTCATCGACGACGATGTGCTCGAACCGGGCAAAATTCTGCGCCAGTACGCTCTCGACGGCGCGCACCACCTTGCTGCGGCGATTGTGCGTCGGCGTGATCACCGAGATCAGCGGAGCGAGGTCGGTTGTTTTGGACATGTTGCTTCGATTATGCCCCGAATTCCCTGGAATCCGGGTGCTTTGATGGGTTCGCCTTCCAAGCCTTACCTCGGGATGGCATTCGATTCGACGCTACAAAAAACCGGCGGCAATGTCATCACAAACTGTTGAGCGAGGATGCCCGTAAGCCGGCCCCATATGCGCCAAGTCACAATGGGCCCGCAGATTGTCGAGTATCTGCAGAGGATCGACGCCACGCTGGAGCCGTTCGGCGGGCGCTTTCTCGTCCATGGCGGCGACATGGACGTGATCGAGAACGAATGGCCCGGGCATCTGATCGTCATCGAGTTTCCGGACAGGGAGAATGCGCGGGGCTGGTACGATTCATCAGCCTATCGGGAGATTCTGGCCTTGCGCACCGACAACTCCTAAGCCGATGTGGTGCTGGCCGAGGGTGTTCGGCATCCACACAAGGCCATCGACGTACTTGGATAGGGATGACGGCGTTATTCTCGGTGCCTAGCTGTGCCCAACATAGTCCGGCACGGTTTCGATCTCGTCGCGAACGAGCCCTATCGCCAAGCTGAAATGGCCGAAAAACGCCAGGGCGTAAAATGTGAGGCCGACAAGCAGCGAAAACGGAACCTGCCAAAGCGGCATGCCCGTTTGCGGCGCATGACGTATCACGCGCCGCGTCGTGCGCCACGACATGGTGCCCCAGCGGCTGAAGGACTTGACGATGCGCTGGACGCGATTGGGCGAATGGAGTTCGACAAATTTCCTGTCGGCATCCCGGCCGGTTACCAATGCGCGCCATAGAAAGAAGCGCCAGCCTCGCGGCGGGTAGTGATAGGAACGCGCGTCGACATTCACGATTTTACGACGCTCCCGCCAAAGCTGATGCATCAGCAGGGTGCAAGAAACCTTAAAGCCGTTGTGCTTTGGGAAGGGATGATCGGCTATCCAGTCGCGCCGGAAGGCGATGTTGTTGGCATTGATGGCACGTTTCGAGGCGAATCTTTCGTCTCCCCGCGCCATCGGAAAGAACCAGATCAAAGCGAAGGTTCTCGAAAAGAAATCATCGTGCATAAGATAGGTATGGCCATTCACGCAGATGGTTTCGGGATCTTGAAAGGGGCTCAGAAGGGTCGAGAGCCAAGTCGTCTGGGGAACCGTGTCGGAATCCATGAAAACGACGATATTCCCTTCGGCCCGAGGAATCGCATGGTTCTTGAGGTCGTAATAGCGGCCGCCGGGGCAGGCTGCAAAGACCAGGTCAGCTACCTGCTGCAACTCTGGCGCTTCGGCTGCGAAACTAGTTCTCAGCGCACCGGCGTCCGATTCCTGCCCTCCATGCGAGACAATGACCTTTGGCCTCGCCAAGCCGGTTGAGGAAACGACAACGATCTCGCGCGCCAGCGCTTTTAGTCCGACACCGATTTCATCCCAGTCGATGGATTTGGCATTCTCCATCTCTAGTACAATTGAATATTGCTCTGGAATCATTTTTCGCCTCGAACGGAAGGATGAATAGCAAAAAGGCCGAGTCGAAGACACCTTCTAACGCTTCAGCAAGAACACCGCCTGCTGGCCGAAGAAATTCCAGAACCACCATGGCATCGACAGGCCGATCTTCTGGCCATTGCCGTCGAGGGCGGTGGCTTTCTCGACCGAGGCGCCGAGCTCCTCGACCAGGTTGACGAAGTCGCGGATGGTGCAGAAATGGATGTTGGGCGTGTCGTACCAGGAGTAGGGCAGGTCCTCGGTCACCGGCATCCGCCCCTTGAAGAACAGCGACAGCCGCACCCGCCAGTGGCCGAAATTGGGGAAGGAGACGATGGCGCGGTTGCCGATCCTCAGGAGTTCGTCGAGCACCAGCTTCGGGTTGCGGGTGGCCTGCAGGGTCTGCGACAGGACGACGAAGTCAAAACCCTTGTCGGGATAGAATTCGAGGTCGGTGTCGGCATCGCCCTGGATCACCGACAGGCCCCGCGCCACGCATTCATTGACGCCGCGCTGCGACAGTTCCAGCCCGCGGCCGTCGACCTGCTTGGTCTCCTGCAGGAGTTCGAGCAGCAGGCCGTCGCCGGAGCCGACGTCGAGCACCCGCGAGAGCGGCGGAATGAGGCCGGCAACGACTTCGAGGTCGACGCGCTGGGCGCGGTTGACACTCATGGCTTCGCCCCTTGGATGGCGCATGATCCCGGTGCGAAAAGTCTGCAACTTTTTGCGTTCGCTGACCTTCGGTTCGGGGTCATGCGCGGAGCCCCCTGGCACGAGCCGCCGAGCCGATGAAGCCGTTGATGGCGGCGAACAATTCCGGTTCGTCGAGCAGGAAGGCATCATGGCCGCGGTCGGTGTCGATCTCGACGAAGGAGACGGACGCGCCGGCAGCGTTGAGCGCATGCACGATCGAGCGGCTCTCCTCGGTCGGGAATAGCCAGTCCGAGGTGAAGGAGACCAGGCAAAAGCGCGTCTTGGTGCCGGCAAAGGCATCGGCCAGCCGTCCGCCATGGTCGGCGGCGAGATCGAAATAGTCCATCGAACGGGTCATGTAGAGATAGGAATTGGCGTCGAAGCGGTCGACGAAGGTCATGCCCTGATGGCGCAGATAACTCTCGATCTGAAAGTCGGCGTCGAAACCGAAGGTCAGCGCTTCGCGATCCTGCAGATTGCGGCCGAACTTGCGGTGCAGTGCCGCTTCCGACAGATAGGTGATGTGGGCAGCCATGCGCGCTACCGCCAGCCCCTTTTCCGGGCGCTTGCCGTGCTCGAAATATTTGCCGCCATGCCAGTCCGGGTCGGCCATGACGGCCTGGCGGCCGACCTCGTGGAAGGCTATGTTCTGCGAGGAATGGCGCGCGCCGGTGGCGATCGGCAGCGCCGAGAAGACGCGCTCGGAATAGCATGATGCCCATTCCAGCACCTGCATGCCGCCCATCGAGCCGCCGAGCACGCAAAACAGCTTCTCGATGCCGAAATGGTCGACCAGCATCAATTGCGCCCGCACCATGTCGCGGATGGTGATGATCGGCAGGTCGAGCCCGTAGGGCTTGCCGGTGGCGGGGTTGGTCGAGGCCGGACCGGTCGAGCCGAGGCAGCCGCCGATGACGTTGGAGCAGATGACGAAGAAGCGGTTGGTGTCGATGATCCTGCCGGGGCCGATCAGCACTTCCCACCAGCCGGGCTTGCCGGTCACCGGATTGGTGTTGGCGACGTGCTGGTCGCCGGTCAGCGCGTGGCAGACCAGAATGGCGTTGGAGCGGGCGTCGTTCAGCGTGCCGTAGGTCTGGTAGGCGATCTGGAACGGCGACAACAGCGTGCCGGCGTCGAGCTTGAGCGGCTTGTCAGGGCCAAAACGCAACACCGGGCTCGACGGGTTGTCGGCCTCATTGTTGGTTTTTGCGGCGCGGAGCGCGGTCATGTGACTCTCCTTGCCCGCCGTCAGGCAATAAAAAACCGGCAATGCGATCGCAAAGCCGGTTACGTCACGCAAACGGCCCTTTAGCGAGTTGTTTAACGTGGCTGCAAGCCGACCGGCCAAATCACCACGGAACTGTTCCGTTCTTCTAGAACTCGCGCGGCCCGGCGTCAACGCCCAGCTATTGCCCGGGCCTCTCGACATTCGGAGCCACGGCTTGTATTTCCGCTGCGGCCTCCGGACGGAGGCATTCTCGACGGATTTGCGACATGAACAAGACTACGGACAAGGCACGGCCGACGCCCCGCGCGGGCATCATGGACATCGACGCCTATGTGCCGGGCAAGAACACGGCGCCGGCCGGCGTCGCCAAGGTCCATAAATTGTCGTCGAACGAGAACCCGCTCGGCCCGTCACCGAAAGCAATCGAGGCCGCGCGCGAGGTCGCTGCCAAGCTTGATGTCTATCCCGATGGCACCGCCCGCCGGCTGCGCGAGGCGATCGCCGAAGTGCATGGCCTGAACCCGGCGAACATCATCTGCTCCAACGGTTCCGACGAGATCCTCGGCCTGCTGGCGCAGACCTATCTGGCGCCCGGCGATGAGGCCATCATCACCGAACACGCCTTCATGATCTACAAGATCTACATCCAGTCGGCCGGCGGGACACCGGTGACGGTCAAGGAGACCGACGAGCGCGCCGATGTCGACGCGATCGTCGCCGCGGTTACGCCGCGGACCAAAATCGTCTTCCTTGCCAATCCCAACAATCCGACCGGCACCTATTTGCCGTTCCAGGAGGTCCGTCGCCTGCATGCCGCCTTGCCTGGCAACGTGCTTCTGGTGCTCGATGCTGCCTACGCCGAATATGTGCGGCGCAACGATTATGAGGCCGGCATCGAGCTGGCCGGCAGCGCGCAGAACGTTGTCATGACCCGCACCTTCTCCAAGCTCGGCCTTGGTGGCGCGCGCATCGGATGGATGTACGGTCCCCTGCACATTGTCGATGCCATCAACCGCATCCGCGGCCCTTTCAATGTCAACGCGACGGCGATCGAGGCGGGCATTGCCGCCATCCGCGACCGCGCCCATGTCGAGCGCAGTTCGTTGCACAACGAGACCTGGCTTACCTGGCTGAATGAAGAGCTGACGAAGCTAGGGCTCAGGGTGACGCCGAGTGTCGGCAATTTCGTTCTCATCCACTTTCCGCAGGACAAGAAGCATTCGGCAGAGGCGGCGGACGACTATCTCATCCAGCGCGGCTTCATCCTGCGGCGCGTCACCGGCTATGGCTTCCCCAACGCGCTGCGCATGAGCGTCGGCACCGAAGAAGCCAATCGCGGCGTGATCGACGCCCTCACGACATTCCTGAAAAGCTGAAACAATGACATCACCGATGTTTGAAAAGATCGCGCTGGTCGGCATCGGCCTGATCGGCTCGTCGCTGGCCCGTGTCATCCGCCGCGAAGGCCTGGCCGCCCATGTCGCCATCGCGACGCGCAGCCCGACCACGCTGGCGCGTGCGAAGGAACTCGGCCTGGGCGAAAGCTACACAACAGACGCCAAAGAAGCGGTTCGCGATGCCGATCTCGTCATCGTCTCGGTGCCTGTGGGATCGTCGGGCGAGGTGGCGCAAGAGATCGCGCCGGCGCTGAAAAAAGGCGCCATCCTGACCGATGTCGGCTCGACCAAGGCCTCGGTGATTGCACAGATGCAGCCCTATGTGCCGGACGGCGTGCATTTCATTCCCGGCCATCCGCTGGCGGGCACGGAAAAGTCCGGCCCGGATGCCGGCTTCGCCGAACTGTTCGAAAACCGCTGGTGCATCTTCACGCCGCTGCCCGATACCGATCCGGCCGCGCTCGAAAAACTGTCGGAATTCTGGCGGCGCTGCGGCTCCAACATCGATACGATGGACCCGCAGCATCACGATATGACGCTGGCCATCGTCTCGCATCTGCCGCACATCATCGCCTACAACATCGTCGGCACGGCCGACGACCTGGAATCGGTGACCAAGACCGAAGTCATCAAATATTCGGCCTCGGGTTTCCGCGACTTCACCCGCCTTGCCGCTTCCGACCCGACCATGTGGCGCGACGTGTGCCTGCACAACAAGGATGCCATCCTCGAAATGCTGGCGCGCTTCTCGGAGGATCTGGCCTTTCTGCAGCGGGCGATCCGCTGGGGCGACGGCGATAAGCTGTTCGACCTGTTCACCCGCACCCGCGCCGTGCGCCGCTCGATCATCGAGGCCGGCCAGGATATCGACGTGCCGGATTTTGGTCGCCAAGCGGTCGAGCATCCAGCCAAGACTTAAATCTGTGTCAGGCAGGCCAGCTCGCCGCGACCATGGCCATTGTCTCGGCACGGTCCGGCGCACCGAGCCGGCCACCAAAACGCTGGCATTTGAGCGCGGCGGCGGCACTGGCAAAGCGCAAGGCCTGCTCGATAGGCATGGCTTCGGCAAGTCCGACGGTAAAGGCGCCGTGAAACACGTCGCCGGCGGCCAGCGTGTCGACGGCCTTGACCTTCGGCGCCGCGATGTGGCGAACGCAGCCTAAGGACCGGTCATGCCACCAGCTTCCCGCCGCTCCGCCGGTCACCGCGACGAAGGCATCGGTGCGGCTGGCGAAATCGGCGCAGGCGGTCTCCGGATCCAGGGCGTGGCCGCAGACAATGCGCGCCGCCGTCTCCGAAGCGACGATGTGCGACGCCAGCGGCAACAGGAGCTCCAGCACTTCGAGTGGCGCTGTGTCGGCATCGAGGATCGCTGGCCTGCCGGCGTCGCGCGCGGCGGTCAGGGCAAGGGCGGCAGCGCCCGGCCATCGCACATCGACCAGAACGGCGTCGAAGCCGGAAAGATCGGCGACAGGCAGCGTCTCGGGATCAGCCTGCGCCTTCGGGTCGTAGAAAGGCACGATAACGCGCTCGCCATGGGCGTCGACGAGGATCGAGGCCAGCGCCGAACGCGCACCTTGAACGCGGCGTACAAAACTACAATCGACGCCCTCGGCCTCGATGCCGGCCATCAGCTGGTCGCCGATGGTATCGTCACCCGCACTTGCCCACAGGAACACCTCGGCGCCGAGACGGCGTGCGGCACAGGCCGCACTTGTCGCCATGCCCGCAGCGATCTGGACGCCGTCCGAAGCGATGAACTTGCCTTGGTGCGTGGGCAGGGTTTCGAGGCGCAGGATGGTGTCCAGCGTCAGCGCGCCAACGCTGAGCAGTTTTACTGGCCGGCTCATGCGTTGGCTTGGCTAAGCATGGATCTTCCCCCAAAGCGGTTCCTGCCTTTGGGATCATGCTCTAATCGAGCGGCTTGATCTTGCCCAGAGGAATGAAGCCGAGCGAGGCCTTGCCCTTCACCACCTTGAGCGGCATCGACGGCTCGTTGCCGAGCAAAGCCAAGCCGGCAAAGCCTTGTTCGATCTGGCTCTTCTGCTCAGGGATGGCGGTGGCGAGGATTGCCGCCACGGCTTTGGGATCCTTGAGCTTGATCGTCAGGTCGGCGTTGACCAGGCCATTGGCGTCGACCGACACCGGGCCGGAGACGGTGATGCGCGCGGTTCCCGACGACAGATCGAGCTTGTGGATGTCGGCGGCCTGGCCGCGCACGCTCTTTGCCTCGGTCTTCATCAGCGCCACGCCGTTTTTCAGCGTCGCGTCACCGCTGCCGTCGAGTGGCGGCAGCACGCGCCCGCCGATCGCGTCGGCATCGATCTCAAGATCGGTGAAGTTTCCGACATAGCCGATGTCCTGGCCGTCGGGCCGCAGTTCTCCCGCCGCAGTTCCGGCGCTGAACAGCGATACCGGATCGGTGTCATCAGCCGGATCGGTCTGGCCGGACAGGCCTTCGGCCTGCAGCGAAATGCTGCGCGGCAAGGGCCAGGACAGCTTTGCACCGGCCTGTAGATTGTCCCAGTCGATCCAGAGCGGGGTCATCCCGGGCATCGATGTGCGCAGCGGTCCGCGCAACTCGGCGGCGGGCGATAGCGGGCGGATGAGTTGGGCCACGAAATTGAAGCTGCCGGTCGAGGCCGCGACGTTCCTGGCGTCGTCCTCGTAAGCCAGCGTATCACAGGAAATGGCGAAGCTCAGGGGATAGCCGCTGACGGTGAGATTGGCGCAGCCGGCCTCGATGCCTTTGGTATTCAGCTGCGCAACCGCCTTGTCGGCTTCGCTTCTGACGCGGCCGGCAACATAGAACCAGACGGCGCTGTAGGCGCCGAACAGCATAACGGCCAAAGCGGCGAGCCAGAACAGCCGGCGGCGCAACTTCGACGGGCGTTCGTCACTTGACGTCATGCTGCGGCTTTCATTAACGCGGCGTGTTGCGGGTGGACTGCGGTTTACGCAACAAGCAAAAGTCAGAAGAGCACCGATTCCGATGCGGCGGCGTCACTCTCGTGCAATCAGGCTTGGCGATATGGGCGATTTTTGGGTTTTTGGCTACGGCTCGCTGATCTGGCGGCCGGGATTCGCGCATGTCGAGACCCGGCGCGCCCGCCTTTACGGCTACCGCCGGTCGCTCTGCGTCTACTCCTTCGTGCATCGCGGCACGCGCGAGCGGCCGGGCCTGGTGCTTGGCCTCGACCGTGGCGGCTCCTGCATCGGGCTGGCGTTTCGCGTGCCCGGTGAGTTGCGCGATGAGGTGCTTGCCTATCTGCGCGAGCGCGAACTGGTGACCAGCGTCTACCTTGAGCGTGTGCTCGACATTCGCCTCGACGGCGGCAAAACGGTCCCGGCGGTTGCCTATATCGTCGACCGCCAGCATGAGCAGTATGCCGGCGGCCTCGACGCGGCGCATGCGGCAAACGTCATCCGCGGCGCCATCGGCCAGTCCGGAAACAATGAGGACTATGTGCTGAGCGCGGTCGAGCACCTCGAAGCGCTCGGTATCAGCGATCACTGGCTGGAAGAGGTGGCGAAACGGGTCGCGCCTTTGTGAAGTGCTGGCTCGCCGGAAAAGATAGCTGAGGCCTTTGACCTCGGCGCGGCGAGACCTAGCTTAGCTGCGGCCCGAAGCATTCGGGTTCGCCCGCCGCCGCCAGCATCACGGAGCCCCATCTTGCGGAAACGCCGTCTCGGACAAACCGACCTTTTCATCGCGCCGCTGGTTCTGGGCGGTAATGTCTTCGGCTGGACCGCCGACGAGAAGACCTCCTTCGACCTGCTCGACCGGTTCGCCGGCGCCGGCCTCAACGCCATCGACACGGCCGACGCCTATTCGCGCTGGGTGCCCGGCAACAAGGGCGGCGAATCCGAGACGATCATCGGCAAATGGATGAAAAGCCGCGGCAACCGCGACAAGATCGTCGTCATCACCAAGGTCGGCTCGGATATGGGGCAAGGCAAAAAGGATTTGTCGGCCGCCCATATCGAGAGGGCGGTCGAGGCATCGCTCAAGCGGCTGCAGACCGATGTGGTCGATCTTTATCTGTCGCATTGGCCTGACCCGACCACGCCTTACGAGGAGACGCTCGGCGCTTACGAGAAGCTGCTCGCCGCGGGCAAGGTCCGCCATATCGGCGCCTCCAACCTCGACGCCGGACAGTTGCGCGCCGCACTCGATGTGGCCAGCCTGCGCGGGCTGCCGCGCTATGCCGTGCTGCAGCCGGAATACAATCTCTATGATCGCTCGTCTTTCGACGGGCCGCTGCATGATCTGTGCGTGGCGGAGGATATCGGCGTCATCACCTATTTCGCTCTCGCCAAAGGGTTTTTGAGCGGCAAATACCGCAGCGAGGCCGATCTTGGCAAAAGTGAACGCGGCGGTGGCGTGAAGGGCTATCTCAATGCGCGCGGCATGCGCATTCTTGCGGCTCTCGACGCTGTGTCGGCGCGGCATTCGGCCAGCCAGGCCGAAGTCGCGCTTGCCTGGGTGATGGCGCAGCCCGGCATCACCGCACCGATCGCCAGCGCAACAACGCTCGACCAGGTCGACAGCCTGGTGCGCGCGGCGTCGCTGAAGCTCAGCGCGGAGGATCTCGCGGCGCTGGACAAGGCCAGCGCCTAGCGAAGGCTGCCGATCAGGTTCGGCACGATCGTTCAAGACGTCGGCAGTCCGGTTCGCCACACTGCTCTCCAGCATCGTGGGAGAGGGAGCAGCATGGCCATAGAAATCCACTCACAGGCGCAACCCTGGCAGCAATTGCTGGCGCTGGTGCTGGCGGCAACCGTCGTCATGGGCAGTCCGGGCCCGGCGACGATCAGCGTCACGGCGATAGGCGCAGCCTTCGGCCTGCGCAATTCGCTCCGCTATGCCTGGGGGATCATTCTCGGCACGGTTGCGGTGCTGCTGGTGGTGGCCACCGGCATCACGGCTATCCTCACCTCGATGCCGGGGGTGGCGCCCGTGCTGGCGGTCGCTTCCGCCGCCTATATCCTCTATCTTGCCTTCAGAATAGCGACGGCGCCGCCGCTGGCGGCGCGTGAGAGCGGGGCGGTGCTGCCAACCTTCCTCGGCGGCTTCCTGCTCGCCGTCGCCAATCCGAAGGCCTATGTGGCGATTGCCGCGGTCCTTGCCGGCTCCGCGACGGCGGCCGGCGTCGATGCTCTCGGCGTTCCGGCGAGGCTCGCGGTTCTCACCTTGATGATCGTCGCCATCCATGTGTTGTGGCTTCTGGCCGGCGCGGCCTTCGCCCGCACCCTGCGCCAGCCGCTGGCGTCGCGGATCATCAATCTGGTGTTCGCGGCAACACTGGTGCTGACCACGGCATTGGTAGCGTGGCCGTAAGTCCGAGTCGTGTCGAGATCAGGCCTGGGTCTTCGCGGCCGCAGCGAGTTCGGCCAGTCGCTTGACCGCCGTCGGCGGCATTGGCGGCGGGTTCGGCGCGCGGGAAGCTTCGATCAGCAACTGATCGCAGGCGGCTTCGGTCTCGCCGATCAGCCGGTCCATGAATTCGTCCTTGCCGAGCCCGGGCGGGATCGGCGGCAGGAAGCGGGCCTTGATGGTGCCGGGAAAGCGCATGAATTTGCGGCGCGGCCAATAGAGGCCGGCGACATGGGCAACCGGCACCACCGGAACGCCGAGCTGCGTGTAGAGTTCGACAATGCCGTACTTGTAGGCCGGCTCGTCGCCCGGCGCGCGGCGCGTGCCTTCGGGATAGATGATCAGCTGGCGCGGATTGCGTGCCATTTCCTGCCTGGTCGAGGCAACGACCTGCTTCAGCGCCTTGGAGCGGCTGCCGCGGTCGACCGGGATCATCCGCATCTTCATGATGTACCAGCCGAAGAAGGGGATCCAGGTCAGTTCGCGCTTGAGGATGTAAAGCGGGTCCTGGAGAAGCGGAAAGAAAGCGATCGCGTCCCAGAATGACTGGTGTTTCGGCGCCAGGATGAAGGAACCTTCGGGCAGGTTTTCCAAACCGGTGATGTCGCTCCTGGCGCCGGCGATCTTGTCGTGGAGCCACAGGCTGGTGCGCGACCAGAATTTCGGAACGAACCAGGCACGGTGGCGCGGCGACAGGAAATAGTAGGGGGTCCAGAGGATCATCTGGACGATCAGGTTGACGTAGAAGACGAGGTTGAACGCAAGCGAGCGGATATAGAGCATGCGGGGAAGGGCCCGTTGAGGAGGTGTGCGTTGGTTACACCAAGCGCGGGCAAAAAGGAAACGCCGCAAAGGCCGCAGCCAGCCTTCAGCTCACCACGCCGCCTGCAGCAGCCGCTGCTTCAGCCGCGGTGCGGCGAAATCGAGGAAGGCACGCAGTTTCACCGGCAGCAGGTCCTGGCCGGCATGGACGAGGCTCACCGGCCATGGCTGTGGTTCGAAGGGCTGCAAGACCGGGACGAGCACGCCAGAGCGTACCGCGTCGGCGATCTGGTAGGACAGCACGCGCGTCATCCCTGCGCCGGCAATCGCGGCATCGATCGCCGCTTCGGCGGTGTTGACGCGCAGCCGCGAGCGGATCGGCACAATTCGTTCGCCCTTGCCGCCGGCAAAGCTCCAACTGGCGAGAGCGGAGGGCCCCTCGAAACTGATGCACTCATGCCCGGCCAGATCTTCCGGGGCCTGTGGCATGCCGTGCGTGGCGATGTAGGCGGGACTGGCGCACACCACGCGGCGGATCGCGCCGACGCGGATAGCGACCAGGCTCGACGGCGCAAGCTCGCCGATGCGGATGGCGAGATCGAGATGCTCCTCGGCCAGTTGGGTTATCCGGTCAGCCAATGTCAGGCGGATGTTGACTTGGCTGTAGGCCGCGAGGAACTCGGTGACGACGGGCAGCACGTGCAGGCGGCCAAAGACGATCGGGGCGGTGATGAACAGGTCGCCGGTCGGCGTGCTGTATTCGCCGGCGGCGGTGCGCTCGGCCTCGCCGACCTCGCCCAGGATACGGCGACAGGCGGCGAGATAGGCCTGGCCGGCATCGGTCAGCGTCAACTGCCGGGTCGAACGGTTCAGCAGTCGCGTCTGCAGATGCTTTTCAAGGTCGGAGACCTTGCGGCTGACCGTCGCCAGCGGAATTCCGAAGCGGCGGCCGGCGGCGGAAAGGCTGCCAGCCTCCACCGCGGCGACGAACAGCGACATGGCTTCGAAGCGATCCATCGTTGCTTCCAGAAAATGGAAGGAGAGGTTGCGAATATGCCATCTACATCCGGAAGATGGAAGCCCCTATATCGGAGCACACAATCGCCAGAGATTTGGCCTCGCGGAGTCTTTCATGAACGCTCATACCTTCACCAGCGATGTCGCCTTCACGCCGACGGTCAAGGCGATCCAGGCCCGCAAGGGGTCGCGCAAGGGTTATGCCAGCGCCGAGGAGCGCGGCGGATGGCGAGCCCACATCACGCCCGACCTCGCCGCCTTCATCGCGGCGCAGACCAGCGTCTTCCTGTCGACGGCCAATGCCGAGGGCCAGCCCTATATCCAGCATCGCGGCGGGCCTGCCGGCTTCCTCAAGGTGTTGGACGAAAAAACCATCGGCTTTGCCGATTTCTCGGGGAACAGGCAGTTCATCACCCAGGGCAATCTTGCCGACAACAATCAGGCATTCCTGTTCCTCATCGACTATGCGCATCGGCAGCGCGTCAAGATCTGGGGCACGGCGCGCGTTGTCGAGGACGATGCCGAGCTTTTGGCAAAGCTGATGCCGCAGGATTACAAGGCTCGCCCCGAGCAGGTCATCCTGTTCATGGTCTCGGCCTGGGATGCCAATTGCCCGCAACACATTCCGCAGCGTTTCGAGGCCGCCGACGTGGCGGCCGCACTTGCCGAACGCGACAAGCGGATTGAGCGGCTCGAACAGGAGATTGCGCGGCTGCGCGGTGCCTCGGACGGCGCGGCCAAGGGGTAATCGACTCAGTCCTTTGCGGTCGAAACCTCGGCCAGCGCGACGCTGTCGGCGGTCTGGCGGATCGGGACGATGCCACGCGCCAGCGCCAGCAGGTATTTGCTGTATTCGGTCAGAAGCACGCGCAGCGCTTCGGGTTTGGTCAGCCAGTCGCCATTGTCGAGGTTGGTGTTGACCACCGGATAGGGCTCAAGCTTGGCGCCGTGCAGCAGACGGCTCATCTCCAGCAGGCTGCGCGGCATGTGATAATTGTTGGTGACGAGGATGACGCTTCCATAGGCGTGGCTCTCCACCCATTTGGCGCTCTCCTGGGCATTGCCGATCGTGTCAAGCGCAGCGCGGTCGATGTCGACGCAGCAGGAAAACAGCGCCTTGTCACTGCCGGTCGCAGCCTGTAGCTGGCGGCGGCTGGCGGAGGGATGGACGCCGGAGATCAGCAACCTCTCGCCCTTGCCAGAGGCAAGCAGATCGAGTGCGGCGTCGAGGCGCGCCTGACCGCCGGTCAAGACGATGATCGCATCGGCCTTGGCCGGATTGGACGGGGTGGTCATGTGGCTGACCTTGCTGGCGAACCAGCCGAAGCCGCCGGCAAACAGCGCCACCAGCAGCAGCAGACAGAGGGAGGCGAGACGCAGCACCGTCCGCAAACGACCCGGGCCGGTGCGCACACGTGAACGCACACCCACCACTGGCATCTGTCCAGCCGTCCCGGTCGAGTTCCGCGCGTCCATCATCCTATGGTTAATCCTGAAATGCCGCTTTGATAAGGAAAAAAGCGCACATTGCGTTACGTCGGTTTTCGATCCGTGATCGCTCCGTTATTCCAGTCCCTGGCCCCCGGAACTGTATTCGCTCCTGCCCTCATGGTTCAGCCCCCATCCGGCTGGCGGACATCGATGTCGCTGAGATAGGCGACGACGGTGGCGTGCGAGGTCGCCGCCGTCAGCCCGCCGATCACCAGCACCATCAGGCCGACACCGAGATAGCCGGCCGATCCGATGGCGAAATTGCCGAACAAAGCGGTGGCCTGGTCGGCCTGCGGCGTTGCCATGTTGCGCGACGACCACCAGGAAAAGACGATGAAAACAAGGATCGCGGCGGCCCCGCCGGCGGCAGCGCCCTTCATGCCGGTGACCAGGAAATGCCAGCGGAATTCGCGCGCGATGAAGCGCGCCTCGGCGCCGACGAAATGCAGCACCTCGATGATATGGCCGTTGCCGGCCATGGCGCCGCGCGTCGCGAACACCACCGTCAGCACCGTCGCCGACAGCATCAGCACCAGCACGGCGATGCCGATGGTGACGGTGGTGCGGGCCATGGCGACCAGCCGGTCGACCCAGGTGCGGTGATCATCCAGCGATGCGCTTGGCAGTTTGGGCGTGATCGCCGCGCGGATGGCGGCAAAGTCGGGCGGGCTGGTCTCGTCGATGGTGACGATGATCAGGCGCGGCACCGGCAGTTCGTCGATGTTCAGCCCCGAGCCCAGCCATGGCTCCAGCAGGCGCGCCGTCGCATCGCGGTCGATGATCCTGGTCGCTTTCACGCCGGGGAACTCACTGGCGATCTGCGAAGCCTGGGCAAGGGCTGCCTCCATGTCGAGGCCGTCGACAGGCTTGATCTGGATCGTCGCCTCACGCGAGATCTGGTTTTCCCATACCGAGGCGGTATCGCGCACGAGTGTGACGGCGCCGAAGGTCAGGCAAGACAGAAAGGTCATGATGGCGATGACCAGCACCAGAGCGCGGCCGGCAATGTTCTGCGCCGGCACGATCGGCGCCATGCGGCGCTGGACGCGCTGCGGCGTAGCGGCCTGCTCCGCGGCCGCTTCATGCAGCTGTTCGGCCGATAGCTCAGTCATAGATATCCAGCCTTCCGCCGGCCAGGATCATGCGGCGCGCGTCGACCTGCTCCATCAGGCCGAGATCGTGGGTGGCGATCACCACTGCGGTGCCGAGACGGTTGAGCTCGATGAACAGCCTGAGCAAACGGCGCGCCAGCGGCGGGTCGACATTGCCGGTCGGCTCGTCGGCGAGCAGGATTTCGGGCTGTTCGATCAGCGCGCGGGCGATGGCGGCGCGCTGCTTTTCGCCGCCCGACAGGACCGGCGGCAGCACATGCATGCGCTCGCCGAGACCAACCCATTTCAAAAGTTCGGTGACGTCGGTGCGGTAACTCGCTTCCTCGCGCCCGCGCACGCGCAGCGGCAGGGCGACATTCTCATAGGTGGTCATGTGGTCGAGCAGGCGGAAATCCTGGAACACCACGCCGATGCGGCGCCTGAGATGCGGCAGTTCGGCGCGCGAGATGCGCGAGCGGTCCTTGCCGAAGATGGTGATCAGCCCGCGCGTCGGCTTCAGCGACATGAACAGAAGGCGCAGCAGCGTTGTCTTGCCGGCGCCGGAGGGCCCGCTCAGGAACTGGAAGGAGCTCTCCGGAATGTGCAAGGAGATGTCGCGGAGGATTTCCGGACCCATGCCATAGCGGAGGCCGACATTTTCGAAGCGGATCACGTGCGACGACCTGAAATGTGTGGCGGCGGCGTGCCAGCCCTTTCTGTCCAACGACCATCGGCCGCCATGGTTAACCGTCGGTTAATTTTCGCTGTTTTTGAATACGTCACAAGGGTTCCGGTGGGGAAGCGTTAACCATTTCCATTTACGCAAAAGAAACGAAGAGCGAACAGCGGGGCCATGATGGCTGAGCAACGAACCGCGCGCCCGGTTTCCGGCGAAATCATGACCGGGACAAGTGTCGCGCCGGAATTGCGTCCTATGGCGACCGATATCGTCGATGCCGATTATGAGGTGCTGTCACGCAGTGTCTCGAGGGCGGATGCCATCCAGCCGCCTGCGCGCAACGTGGCCACACCGTCGATCGAAGGCATGGAGATGCTGCGCAAGCCGGAAGCCGCAACCGTGCGGCCGCCGGCTTCGCGTGGCGGGCCGATCTTCTGGATCGCCGGCGTCGGTGCGGCGCTCGCCGCTTTCTGGGTCTCGGGCGGCCACGCTTTGGTGCGCCAGACGCCGTTCTTTGCGGTTGAGCAGCCGGCGGGCGCCGTACTCAGCATTGCCGGCGTCACCTCGCATGTCGACGCTTCCGGGTCCACCCCGGTGCTGTTCGTCGATGGCGAGGCCGTGAATGACGGTGTGAAGGCGGGACCATTGCCGCCGCTGGAAATCCGCGTCACCGGCAATGACAGCCGCATTACGCGCTATACGTTGGGGACATCCAGCCGTTCGCTGGCGCCTGGCGAAAGATTCGGCTTTTCCAGCTGTCTCGACGTGCCTAGAAACGGTGTAAAGGCCGTCTCGGTCACTTTCGCCGGTTAGGCGACGATCTCTCGGAAAGGTTATTGATGCCAGTTGTGCGCGGCAAGGACATCGAAGTCCTGTTTTCGGCGTCCGCGATCGCGCGGCGCAATCTGGAACTCGCCAAGGAGATCGCCGAGCGCGACTATCACGATCTGCTGGTGATTTCGGTGTTGAAGGGCTCCTTCATCTTTGCCGCGGATCTCATTCGCGCCATGCACGATGTCGGGCTGTCGCCGGAGGTCGAATTCATCTTCATTTCCAGCTATGGCGCCGGCACCACCAGCGGCGAGGTGAGGGTGCTGCGCGACATCGACAATGAAGTCGCCGGCCGCGACGTGCTGCTGATCGACGATATCCTCGAATCCGGCAAGACGCTCTCCTTCACCCGCAATCTGATGCTGTCGCGCGGCGCCAAAAGCTGCGCCATCGCGGTGCTGCTCGACAAGCGCATGCGTCGCCAGACCGAGCTCAACGCCGATTATGTCGGCTTCGACTGTCCCGATTATTTCGTTGTCGGTTACGGCATGGACGTCGCCCACGCTTTCCGGGAATTGCCGTTCGTCGGTGTCGTCAAAGGCGACGCCTGAGAAAAGGCCTTCGACGTTTCAAATTTTCAGAAAAAGTCAACTTTTGCCCGCCAAATTCCGGCCCATGGCAAAGCTTCTGATCGTCGAGGACGATGAGTCCGTCCGTACCCTCGCCGCCCGCGCGCTCGAACGCGCCGGGCATTCAATCGACATTGCCGCCGATGGCGCGCAGGGGCTGGCGATGATCAGCGCGGCGGGCGGCGGTTACGACCTCGTCGTCTCCGATATCCGCATGCCGGAGATGGACGGCATCGAGATGGCGATCGCGGCGGCCAGGCTTTTCCCGGCGATGAAGATCCTGCTGATGACCGGCTATGCCGACCAGCGCGAGCGCGCCGAGGAGTTGAACGGCATCATTATCGATGTCGTTCAAAAGCCTTTCACGCTGGCCGAAATCCGTTCCCGCGTCGAACAGGCACTGGCCTGCTTTGCCTGACGCTATTCAAGCCGCATCCTGGCTTGCAGCAAGGGCAGGCGCCACGCTCCTGCGCCGTTCGGTGTTGAGCGCCAGCAGGCCGGCGCCAATGATCAGCGCCGCACCGATGGCGGTGGTCGAGCGCGGCACCTCGCTGAAGAACAGAAAGCCCCACAGCGGCGACCAGATGATCCCCGTGTATTCGAAGGTGGCCACGCGGTTGGCCGGCGCCAGCCGGTAGGCCTGCGACAGAAGGATCATGCCGGCCGAGGCGACGAAGCCGCAGGCGGCCATCTTGAGGAAATCCGGTGTCGTCGGCCAAACCCATGGCCGCACCAGGAATTCGAGGCTTGGATGGACCGCGTGGGTTACGCCTGCAAGCCAGAATGTGCCGGCAACCGCGGCTGCGCCGACAAGATAGGCGCCGTTCTGGTAGAAGGCCATGACGGTTGAGGATTCGGTGTCGCCGATCTTGCGCGCCATCAGCTGCGAAAAGCCGTAGAGCAGCGCCGAACCCAGCGACAAGAAGGCCGCCCAGTCGAACAGGCCGGCGCCCGGGCGCAGCATCACGACCACGCCCAGCATGCCGATCAGCACCGTGGCGAGCGCCTGCCAGGACACGCGTTCGCCGAGATAGGGTCCGGCCATCGCCATGATGAACAGCGGCGCCATGAAGTAGAGCGCCACCGCGTCGGCGAGCGGCAAGGCGGCGATTGCCAGATAATAGACCGTATAGGAGCTGAACTGGATGAAGGCGCGGATCGTCAGCAGGCCAAACCGCTTCGAGGCGATGGCCCGCAGGCCGACATCGGCGTGGACGAGAGCGATCAGGATCGGCAAGGCGACGATCGAGCGGATCCACATCACCTCAGTGACTGGATAGCCGCCCGACACCGCCTTGACGAGCGGGTCCTGGAGCGAGAACACCAGCACGCCAAGGCACAGGCTGATGATGCCGAGAACGATCCGGTTGCGCATGTCGTTGCTGCCGGCCCCTAGAGCATGATGCCGAAAAGTGTGAAGCGGTTTTCGGACGACATCATGCTCTTCCATTTGATCTGAACTGCCCCCAGCCGCCCGGCTGCGGGGTAAAAAGAACCCGCCACCGTTTCGGGCAGCGGGTATGAGTGAGGACTCTTCGATTGGTCCGCAACCGATTTCGCGGCCGCATATCCAATGGGTAGGCTGACTATCGTCCGGCGTTTGACATGTTGCAAACGAATTGGAATGATACCAGCGATCAAATTTGCTTATGACGGATTCGATGCGACCAACCCTCGACAGCGATCTTCTGCGCACCTTCGTCGCCATTGCCGAAGCTGGCAATTTCACCCGGGCGGCGGAGCAGGCCGGCCGCACCCAATCAGCGGTGTCGATGCAGATGAAGAAGCTCGAGGAGCTGGTCGGCGACAGCCTGTTCGAACGCGGTTCGCGCGGCGTAGCCCTGACGCGCCGTGGCGGCGAACTGATCGTCAATGCCCGCCGCATCGTCTCGCTGCTCGACGAGACGGCGGCGTCGATGGCGGCGGCACCTCTCGGCGGGCCGGTGCGGATCGGCATTCCAGAGGAATATGGCCACGCCATCCTGTCGCGCGCGCTCGGCGCCTTCTCCAAGCGCCACACCAAGGTTGAGGTCACGGTGCGCTATGCGCATTCAGGCGCGCAGCTGGCGGCGCTGGCTGCCGGCGAGCTCGACCTCGCCGTGGTCTTCGAATGGCAGGATCCCGGCGGCGGCGAGGTGCTGATGCACGATCCGACGGTGTGGGTGACATCGAGCCTGCATCACATGCATGAGGAGCGGCCGGTGCCGATCGCGCTCTACAACCGGGCCGGCTGGTGCAAGGACTTCGCCATCAAATCGCTGGAACAGCGCGGGCTGGCCTACCGAGTCGCCTATACCAGCGACACCACCGGCGGCCTGAAGCTCGCCGTCACCTCTGGCCTGGCGATCGCGCCGATCTCGCACAGCAACATTCCCGATGGCTGTCGCGAGCTCACTGCCGCCGACGGGTTCGGCCACATCGACTCCTCGAATGTGGTGATGCATCGCAACCCGAACGCATCAGGCGAGGCGATCGACGGCATGCAGGAAGCGATCCGCGACGCATTCGTCAACAGGTCCGATTAGAACAGCTCCTTCCGGGAAACTGCCTAGCCTGCCGCATCCTCGTAGAAATGCAGGCGGTTGCCGAAGGGATCACCGACCGTCACTTCGCGGGTCTGCCACGGCGTTGTTTCGAGACCCGGCCGGGCGTAGCGGTATTTCTTGCCGATCAGTTCGCGGTGCAGCGCGGCGATATCCTCGACCTTGATGCGCATGGCCACGCCCGGCGCGCCGTCGCTGTGATGTTCGCTCAGATGCAGCACGCAGCCGTCGCGGATTACACCCATGTAGAGCGGCGCATTGTCGTCGAAGCGATGTTCGAACTCGACTTCGAAGCCGAGGAAGTCGAGGTAGAATTCGCGCGCCTTGGCGATGTCGAAGATGCGCAGGATGGGCGTTACGGCACCGAGTTTCGGCATGGCGCTGATACCATTCAGTTCGACGGATGTTGCCTTGGAGGCTACTTCAGCTCCAGCAACCGCTCGAGATAGCTACGCTCGATGTCGGGGCTGAGCGCGTTGCCGAGCCGCTTGCGGATCGCTTCGAGGATTTGCCGGGCGCGCTGCACGTCGATCTCGTCCGGCACCTTCACCGAATCGCCGAAATCGGGTCCGCGGCTGGCGCGTGGCCGGCCCAGCGGATCGCGGTCGGCGTCCTGCTGGCGGCCGCCTTCCTGGCTACCGCCCTGGTCGCCCTGCATCGCCTGCAGCTGCTTCATCATCTCCTTGGCGCCCTTGCGCAGCGCTTCCAGCGCGCGGCCCTGGTGGCCGACTGCCTGGTCGCCTTCACCTTCGCCAAGCGACTTTTCGGCATTGCCCATGGATTTGCCGGCCTCACCAAATCCTTCATTGGGCTGCATGCCCATGCCTTCCAGGCCCTTCTTCAGCTTGTCGAGCTCGCTTTGCAACTGGCCCTGGCCTTCCTGCAGCTGCTTCATCGCATCGGCGAATTCCTGCGGCGTCATCGACTTCGGCCGGGCAAGCGGATCGCGGTCGTCCCCGACGCCGGGTTTGTCCTGATCCTGTCCGCCGAGCTGCTGGTCGCCATCCTGTTGCTGCTGGTCTTGATCTCGCTGGCCTTGGCCGCGCTGCATCTGGTCCATGCGGTAGGTGTCGTTCATCATCTCCTGCTGGCGGCGCATGATCTCGCCCAGCTTGTCCATCTGCTGGCGCATCTCACTGTCCTGCTCGCCGCCTTGCTGCTGACGACCGGCCTGCAGGTTGTTCATCATGTTTTCCAGCTGCGACAGCAGCTCCTGCGCCTTGTCGCGGTCGCCTGATTTCGCCAGGTTCTCGATCTGGTCCATCATGCGGTCGATGTCGCTCTGGCGCAGCTCGCGGCCGTTCTGCTGCATCTGCGGCGCGTTCGGGTTCTGCTTGGCGCGCTCGGCGAACTCCTGCAGGAATTCGTTCATCGCCTCGCGCAGTTCCTTCATCGCCTTTTCGATCTCTTCGTCGCTGGCGCCACGCTTGATGGCATCCTGCAGCGCCTGCTGCGCCTGGCGCAGGCGCTTTTCCGCCGCGGAGAGATTGCCTTCCTCAATGCCGAGCGCGATTTCCCAGAGATAGGCAACCTCGCTGCGCAGTTGGTCGTCGCTGTCGGACATCTTCAGCCGGCTGCGGGCGCTCATGATGGCGAGGTAATGCGACATGTTGTCGAACGTGTCTTCGGGCCGAAGCGTGATGGCGTCCATCAGGTCGAGCACGCGCGGCTTGGCGTTGGCATCGAGCGCCAGCAGGCGGCGCTGCTCGATCACCGCCCGCGCCAGCGGATTGGCGAAGGGCCGCTCGGGCATCACAATCGTCTTGGTTTCGCTGGTCGCGGTGTGCCCGGCATCGTCGGTGGCGACAAGCGACAGCTTGATGCTGGCGCCGGCCCAGACATGTTCGGTGAGGTCCTTGGTGGTCTTGGCGGCGTTCGCCTTGCCGCCGCGGCGCGGTAGCGCCAATGGCATTTCAGGCGGTCCGTAGAGCGGATGCGCACCGGGCGCCGCCGGATCGGCCAGCGCGAAAACCGCCTTGGCGGTGGCCGCGCCATAGTCGTCGTCGATCTGGTAATTGAGCTCGAAGGCGCCGTTGACGGCGCGCTTGGGCTCGCCGACGAAGCGGATCGTCGGCGGCTTGTCGGGGATCACCGCGAAAGCCCATTGGCCGAGATCGGCTTCGCCCGATTTCAGCGTCAGCGTGCCGTCAGCCGTCAGCTTGCCGGTGAACTGGCGCAGCTTGGGTGTTGCCGGGTTGACCGCCGCTGCCTTGATCGCTGCCGCCTGCGGTCCGGTCGGGTCGATGGCGCGGGCATTGCCGCTCTTGTCGGCGAAGCTGAGCGTTTCCTCGCCGGAGCCACCGGTGACGCGCAGAGAGACGTCGCTGCCTTGCGGCACGGTAAAGGTGGCGGCTGCCTGCTTGGCATTGTTGTCGATGACTGGGGTGGTCAGGAAGATGGGCGGCTTGCCGGTATAGGCCGGCGGGGTCACCCAGGCATCGATGCGCGGCGGAACGATGTCGCGCGCCGCATGGGCGCGGAAACCATCGGAGAGCCTGCCGCCGGACGGTCCGAAGGAAAAGGCGAAAGCGGTGACCAGAAGCAGCGCCGCCACGGCGCGCAGCCCCCACGGGTCGCGTTCCGGCACGCGGGCACGCGGCAGATCAGCGCCAAGATCGCCGAGCTTGTCGGCCATGCGCTTTTGGTGCTCGCGCCACAGCGCCTGGGAAAAGATGCTTTCCTTGCCGCTCGGACGGTCGGTCTGCACCAGCACCGGGCTGTGCTGCAACTGGTTGGCCGCCTCGATGCGGCGGTCGACCTCGGCGGCGGAGGGAAGCTTGAAGAAACGCAGCGGATAGAGCGCTGCAAGCGCGGCAATGCCGAACGCCACGACCAGGACAATGCGCGCAACGTCAGGCAGGCGTGGGAAAAGGCCGAGCCAGGAGAGGCTGAGGAACAGGCTGGCGACGATGAGCAGCGGCAGAAGCAGCGGCCAGCCGCGCTCGACCGTCATCGAGACCCGTGTCGCCAACCGGCTTAGAGCAAGCCGTCCGGCCAGGCTGCGATCGCCGCTGGAAATGGGGCTTTCCGTCATCGGCCCTTCCTGCCCGGGCAGGATAGCCCGGACTCAACAAGCAGAAGTTTACCAGCAAACACGGCAAAGGCGAGGCGGTTCCGGAAAACTTGAAGAGCTTTGGCGGGTTTCCACCCGCAATTCAGTCAAAGCAAGACTCAGAATTTCGCCGGATCGGTGTTCGAGCCGCAGACCAGGACCGCGATCCGCTCGCCCGGCGCCGGCGTATAGCGGCCGGACAACAGCGCTGCGAAGGCCGCGGCGCCGCCCGGCTCGGCGATGATCCGCACCCGCTCCCACAGTGCCTTCTGCGCGGCGATGATGGCATCGTCGGTGACCAGGATGGAGCGCTCGACAAAGGCCTCGGCGATCGGGAACATCATTTCGCCGACGCGCTTGGGCGCCAGCGAATCGGCGGCGACGCCTTCGGCTGGCGCATCGACGGGGTGGCCGGCCTCGAAGGCGCGATGCAGCGTCGGCGCGCCCTCGGGTTCGATGGCGATGATCCTGATGCGGCCGGCGAACCAGGCGGCGATGCCGCCGATCAGGCCGCCGCCGCCGACGGCGACCAGCAGCGTGTCGATTTCAGGCAAGTCTTGCTCGATTTCGAGGCCGAGCGTGCCTTGGCCGACCAGTGTTTCTTCCTGGTTGAAGGCGTGGATCTGCAGCGCGCCGGTGTTTTCGGCAAAAGCCTCGCTGGCAGCCAGCGCCTCGGCATAGCGGGCGCCGCCGACGATCAGTTCGGCGCCGTAGCCGCGGATGCGCTGAAGCTTGGCCGGCGGGCTGACTTCAGGGACGAAGATCGTCGCCTTGTGGCCGAGCCGCATGGCGGCATAGGCGACAGCGGCGCCATGATTGCCGCCCGACGCCGCGACGACGCCGGCCGCGGGCACCGGCCGTTCCAGCAGATTGGTGAAGGCGCCGCGCGCCTTGAACGAGCCGGAATGCTGCAGGCATTCGAGCTTGAGGTCGACCGCCAGTGGCGGCCGGTCGAAATCGGCCATGTCGACGCGCAATACCGGCGTGTGTCTGACATAGGGGCGGATGCGCGGCTCCATCGCGGCAATGCGTTCGCGCGTGATGCTGTTGCCGTTGGTCATGACCATCTCCTTGGGATTGACAGCAATTAGTAACTTGGCAAAATGACTAAATGCAAGAGGTTGATGTCTTCAAGGCGATCGCCAACGAACGCAGACTGCAGATCCTCGACTGGCTGAAGGATCCGCGGGCGCACTTCCCGGCCCAGGCAGACGGCGATCTGGTCGAGGACGGCGTTTGCGCGCTGCTGATCGCAGAGAAGCTCGGCATTACGCAGGCGACGCTCTCCGAGCATATGCGCGTGCTTACCCAGGCCGGCCTGCTGCGCCCCAAGCGCATCAAGCAATGGACGTTCTACCGCCGCGACGAGGACAAGATCGCCGACACAAGGATGCTCATCCAGAACCGGCTGTAGCGCAGCCGGCGCGGCGGCTTCTATGCAAGCCAGTCGGGCACCGAATCCAGGCCGATCAGCTCGTCATAGGTCTGGCGCTGGCGCACGACATGAAAGCGGTCGCCGTCGACCAGAACCTCAGGCACCAGAAGCCTTGTGTTGTAGGTGCCGGATTGCACCGCGCCATAGGCGCCGGCCGTCGAGACGGCAATGAGGTCGCCAGACTTCAGCCGTGGCAGGTCACGATCGAGGCCGAGATAGTCGCCGGTCTCGCAGACCGGGCCGACGACATCGACCGCCATGCGCGGCGTGTCGGCGGTTGGCTGCACCACCGGCTTGATGTCGTGGAAGGCATCGTAGAGCGTCGGCCGGATCAGGTCGTTCATGGCGGCGTCGACGACGAGGAAATTCTTGGCGTCGCCTTCCTTCACGAAGATCACTTCCGAGACCAGTATGCCGGCATTGCCGACGATCAGCCGGCCCGGCTCGAACATCACCTTCACCCCAAGCTTTGTCAGATGCTTCCTGACGATCTCGGCATAGGCATCGGGCAGAGGCGGCGGGCTGTTGTCGGTGCGGTAGGGGATGCCGAGGCCGCCGCCGAGATCGACGTGCTCGACGGCGTGGCCATCGGCGCGCAGCGCGCCGACCAGTTCCGCCAGAAGCGCGAAGGCGTCGTCAAAGGGCTGCAACTCGGTGATCTGGCTGCCGATATGGGTGTCGATGCCGATGGGCTTGATGCCCGGCAAGCCCGCGGCACGGGCATAGACCTGGCGCGCCCTTTGCCACGGAATGCCGAACTTGTTCTCGGCCTTGCCGGTGGAGATCTTCCTGTGCGTCCTGGCGTCGACATCCGGATTGATGCGCAGCGAGACCGGCGCCACCTTGCCGAGTGCCGTGGCGCGGGCCGACAGCAATTCCAGCTCCGGCTCGGATTCGACGTTGAAGCAGAGAATGCCGGCCTCGAGTGCGAAATCCATTTCGCGCGCGGTCTTGCCGACACCGGAAAACACGATCTTGTTGGCCGGGATGCCGGCCGCGAGCGCGCGGCGCATTTCGCCTTCCGAGACGGTGTCGGCGCCGGCGCCCAGCCTTGCCAGCGTGCGCAGCACCGCCTGGTTGGAATTCGCCTTCAAGGCGTAGCAGACCAGCGTGTCGAGCCCGGCGAAGGCCCCGGCAAAGACACGGAAATGCCTGGTCAGCGTTGCCGTCGAATAACAATAGAACGGCGTGCCGACGCTTGCGGCGATGTCTGGTATCGCCACGTCCTCGGCATGGAGCACGCCGTCGCGGTAGTCGAAATGGTTCACGAGAGTGTTTCCGGAAGTTGGAGCAAGAGACCAGATAAACCAAGCCGGTCTCGTCGGCTCTAGAGCAGCGGGTCGAGGATGAACTTCTTGTCCACGACCGGTTTTTCCGGCTCCGGCGGCACGGGCTGCTTGGCGCGCTCGGCGTCCTTGCGGGCCTGGACGGCTGCTTCATAGGGCGTGTCAAGACCGGCCTTGCGGCCGCAGGCGGTCACGGCGACCATCGCCGTCAGCAGCGTCAGCGTCACCAAAATCCTGCGTGCGGTCATCGATCCATCCGTCCGAAACTTTTATGTGCTGCCGCTTTTAACCGAGTTTTCGGCGCATTGCACCCCGGCATCATGCCTTGGCGATGCGCTTTTTCCAGGTACGGATCTGCTTCCTGACTTCCGACGGCGCGGTGCCACCGAAGCTTGTGCGGCTCTTGACCGAATTCTGCACCGCAAGCACCGAGAAGATGTCCTGGGTGATGCCGGGGTTGATCGATTGCAGATCCTCCAGCGAAAGCTTCTCCAGGCTGACCTTCTTGTCTTCAGCCAGCGCCACCGCGCGGCCTGTGACATGATGCGCCTCGCGGAAGGGCAGGCCCAGCGTGCGCACCAGCCAGTCGGCAAGGTCGGTCGCGGTCGCGTGGCCTGAGCCAGCGGCTTTTTTCATGGCGGCGGTGTTCACCGTCATGTCGCGCACCATGCCGGTCATCGCGGCCAGCATCAGATCGAGCGTTTCAGCGGCGTCGAAGACGGATTCCTTGTCTTCCTGCATGTCCTTGCCATAGGTCAGCGGCATGCCCTTCATCACCGTCAGCAGGCCGACCAGATGGCCGGTGACGCGGCCGGTCTTGCCACGTACCAGTTCGGCGGCGTCCGGGTTCTTCTTCTGCGGCATGATCGAGGAGCCGGTGGAGAAGGAATCCGATAGCCTGATGAAGCCGAACTGCGGCGTCGACCAGATGATGATCTCTTCGGCGAGCCGAGACAGATGCGTAGCGCAGATCGCTGCCAGGGCTAAGAACTCCAGCGCGAAATCGCGGTCGGAAACGCTGTCCAGCGAATTGCGCATCGGTTCGCGGAAGCCGAGCGCTTTTGCGGTCTGGTGGCGGTCGATCGGGAAGCTGGTGCCGGCAAGGGCTGCCGCGCCCAAGGGGCTTTCATCCATCCGCTCGATGGCGTCGCGGACGCGCGACAGGTCGCGCGAAAACATCTCGACATAGGCCATGCAGTGATGGCCGAAGGTCACCGGCTGCGCTGCCTGCATATGGGTGAAGCCCGGCATGACGGTTGCGGCATGCTCCTCGGCCCGCTCGAGGAAGGCTGATATCAGACCCTTCAGCGCCTCGGCGACACGGAAACACTCGTCCTTGACCCAGAGTCTCAAGTCCACCGCGACCTGGTCGTTGCGCGAGCGGGCGGTGTGCAGGCGGCCGGCGGCCGAGCCGATCAGATCGGCGAGGCGTGCCTCGACATTCATGTGGATGTCTTCCAGACGGGTCGAGAATTCGAACGTGCCGGCCTCGATCTCTTTCAGGATCGTGTTCAGGCCGTGAGCGATTTTTTCTTGATCGGCCGCCGAAATAATGCCCGTTTCAGCCAACATCTCGCTATGGGCGATCGAACCTCTTATGTCCTGAGCATAGAGTTTGCGGTCGAACGAGATCGACGCGTTGATCGCTTCCATGATGGCGGCCGGACCCGAGGCAAAACGTCCGCCCCACATCTGGTTGCTGGCCTTCTTGTCGCTCATCGCTATAACCCGTGCTCCGGAGCAGTTTTAGAATAATGGCAGACGGCAATAGATACTTCCCGGCCCCGCGCCTGATCCTTGCCGCTTTGGTGGCGGGCGTGCTGGCGGGCGCGGTCGCGGTATATGTCAGCGAGAGCGGTTCTGGCAACAACGCAGCCTCCGGCGGCACGCCGGCGCAAGCTGCCACTGGCGGCAGCAAGGACGACGTCGCCTGTGCCGCCAAGAGCGACCGCGCCAAGAAGGTTGCATCTGCGGCCACGGGCCAGGTTGCGGCATTGTTGCCCGCCGATCCACCGCAATCGCTGAAAAGCCTGGCCTTCAACGGTCCCGACGGCAAGCCGATGACGATCGCCGACCATGCCGGCAAGACGGTGCTGCTCAATCTGTGGGCGACATGGTGCGCGCCTTGCCGTGCCGAAATGCCGGCGCTCGATGCGCTGCAGAAGGAAAAGGGCAGCGACGCCTTCGAGGTGATCGCGGTCAATGTCGACGCCGGCGACGATGTGAAGCCGAAGAAATTCCTTGGCGACATCGGCATCGAGAAGCTTGGTTTCTATCGGGATTCGACGCTGGCGCTGTTCAACGACGTCAAGACGCGCGGCCTGGCGCTCGGCCTTCCTGTCACCATGCTGATCGACGGCGAAGGCTGCCTGGTCGCCCATATGAATGGTCCGGCCGAATGGTCGGGACCGGATGCCAAGCGGCTCGTCGAGGCCGCGCTCGCGCCTTAGGCTGAGCGAAGCGCCGCCGCCGGTTCGAGCATCAGGATGCTGCCGCTGCGCGGTTTGATCGGGGCGTCGTCCCCAGCTGGTGCAGTGACGCCGGTCAGGTCGCTGAAGTGCTCGATCGGGCTCGGCCGGCCAAGATAATAGCCCTGGCCAATCTCGCAGGCCTCGGCGTCAAGGAATTTCAGTTCGCCCAGCGTCTCGACGCCCTCGGCCAGAACCGGAAGGCCAAGACCACGGCCAAGCCCCAGCACGGCGCGCACGATGGCCGCCACCTGGCCGTTGCTGTCGACCGATTTGATGAACGAGCCGTCGATTTTGATCTTGTCGAAGGGGAAGGCGCGAAGGTTGGACAGCGAGGAGTAGCCGGTGCCGAAATCGTCCATCGCCACACGCGCGCCCAGCGCCTTGACCTGCCGCAAGGTGGCGAGCGCGCGCGGCATATCCTTGACCAGCGCCGTTTCGGTGATCTCGAGTTCGAGCCTGCCGGGCGCTAGCCCGGAGGCAAGGAGGACCTCGTGGACCTTGCGGCTGAAATTCGGGTTGTGGAGCTGCACCGCCGAGACATTGACCGCGACGGTGAGAGGGCTCTTCCAGCGGGCAGCCTCGGCGCAGGCTGTCGCCAGCACCCATTCGCCGATCTGAATGATGACGCCGCTGTCTTCGGCCACCGGGATGAAGGTGGCCGGCGACACGTCACCGCGCTGCGGATGGCGCCAGCGGATCAGCGCCTCGAACCCGACCATCCGCCCGCTGCTGATCTCCTTTTGCGGCTGGTAGACGAGGCGAAACTCATTGCGCGCTATGGCCTGGCGCAGTTCGTGCTCCATCACGCGCCGGTCGCGCGCCTCGGCGCCCATCGAGGCCTCGAAATAACGGTAGGTGTCCTTGCCTTCGGCTTTGGCGCGATAGAGGGCGGTGTCGGCGTGGCTGACCAGGGCTGTGGGTTCATCGGCGTCGAGCGGATAAAGTGCAATGCCGATGCTGGCCGACACCAGGCCGCCGCCGACCGACTGCCGGTTTTCCTCGCGCATCGACGCCAGCACCGCCTCGGCGATGCGGCCGGCTGCCTGCGGATCAGAAAGGTTCGGGGCGATGATGGCGAACTCGTCGCCGCCGAGACGCGCCAGCATCTGCCCCTGGCGGAGCACGCCGGAGGCGCATAGCGCCACCTTCTGCAGCATGGCATCGCCGGCGCCGTGCCCGAACAGGTCGTTCACTTCCTTGAAGCGGTCGAGGTCGAGCAGCAACAGCGCAAGATGCCCGCCCTTGCCGCCGCGGTTCATTGCGGCAATTTCGGCCTCGAGCCGGCCGGAGAAACTGCGGCGGTTGGGGAGCCCGGTCAGCGGGTCGAAGTGGGCGAGGCGCAGGATCTCCTGCTCGGCCTTCTTGCGTTCGCGGATGTCGCGTACCGCGACGACGCTATGCCGCTTGCCGCAATAGTCGATGCTCCTGGCGATCAGTTCGACGGGGATGGAGGTGCCGTCATGGCTTCTCAACTCGGCTTCCTGTGCCTGTCCGCTGCAGTCGGACATGCTGGCCGCGGTGCGTTCGCCGAAGAGGTCGCCGAGCAGCATCGCGTTCAGCGCCTCCGGCGCCATGCCGGTGAGAGCGGCGATGCTGTCATTGGCGCTGACGATGCGGGTGCCGTCGCAGACGATCAGGCCCTCGACGGCGGCGTTGGCGAGGCCGTGCATACGCTCGGCCTCGAGCTTGTGACGACGGAAGCGCAGGTCGATCCACAGTGCCGCGGCTGAAAGCACCAGGATAACCAGGCTGACTGCAGCGGCGGCGAAGGCCTGCGATACCGGCTCGACCGTGAACTGCGATATCTCAATGGATGAGTCCGGGAAGATCGACACCGCGCCCATGGCAATGAAGTGCAGGGTGCAGATCGCCAGCGTCAACAGGACGGCGGCGCCGATGGTCGCCTGCATGGACGGGCGCCGCAGCACGACCACCAGCGCCAGTGCGGCGAGGGTGACGCCTGCCAGCAGCGAGACGGCGACCAGAAGCGTGTTCCAGACGATGCGTCCCTCGACCTCGAAAGCGGCCATACCGATATAATGCATGGCGGCGATGCCGGCACCGAGGATCGCGCCGCCGACCAGGGCGTAGTCGATGCCCCGGCGCAAGGTGGCAATCCACATGCCGGCGGCTGTCAGGGCGACGGAAGCGGCGAGCGAAAGCGCCGACAGTTCCGCATTGTACGCGTTGGGTATTCCCGGAGAAAAGGCAAGCATGGCGATGAAATGCGTCGCCCAGATACCGAAGCCGGTGGAAGTGGCTGATATCATCAGCCAGGTATAGCGGTTGCGCTCGCTTGAGCGGTCGACATGGCGAAGCAGATTGACCGCAGAGAAGGAAGAAATACCGCAAATAAGGGCTGCCAGTGCGACCAGTCTCAGATCGTGCTCGTGCACGATGCAATTATAGACCGTCAGCATCTCGCCCCACCTGCTCTCCCGCAGCAATCAAGCCATCGACTTGATTAGTGCGGGACGCTTGAAGAATCGGTTATGCGCGTCACAACTACAGCGGGTTTTTCAGGTTGTACCTTGCGGCGATCTTTTCTCATTCCAGGCGCACGGTCACGAGCAGCGCTTCGTGATCGGAGCTTGGGCGGCCATCCGGAAGCACCGCAGGCAGAACTGAAGGGGCGCTTGCCGCAAGGCCACGGGTAAAGAACCAGTCGATGCGGCCGACTGGTGCCGGATTGCCGGCCTCGCGCCGCTGTGTCGGCAAATCGAGATTGTTGGCGGCCTGCCAGCCATAACCGCGCCCGGCAAGGACGGCGAACAGTGGTTCGTGGCGTTCGATGTCATCGATCAGCCGGCCGGGCTCGGCCGCGATGCGCGCTCGCCATGCGACAGGATCGTCATTGCGTTCCTCATGGGTGGCGGTCAACGTGTTGAAGTCGCCGCCGATCAGCACCGGCGCCTCGGGATCGTATCTGTCGATGGCATCGAGGAGATGGCGGGTCTGGTCGGCCCTGCCGGCAGGATCGGTGCGGTTTTCGAGATGCACCGAGACGACCGTTACCCGACGGCCGCCGAGCTGCACTTGGCCGCCGATCGCCATGCGGCCGCCAATGCGCGGCTGGCCGCACTCAGGCCGAAACCAGCCGCCGGCCGCGTCGAGGCGCACCAGAAAGGGCCGCTGCAAGGGCACGGCGCTGGTTACGGCGTTGCCGTGAAAGCCCTCACTGTTGGCGACTTCGCCAGTTTTTGCGCGCTCAGCCTCGTTACCGCCGCCGAGCTCGACGAATTCGACGCCATAGGCATAGGCGTGGCCGAGCCGGTCAGCCAGCGTCCGCAATGGATGGCCATTGCCGGAGCGCGCCATGCCGTTGTCGACCTCGGACAAAAGCACCACGTCGGGAGACTGGGCGGCAAGCGTTGCGGCGATGGCATCGCCGTAGCGAAGCCGCTCAACGTTCCAGGCCACAACGGTCAGGGCCTCGCCGGCCTTATCGCGCGACGCCGTGCCGCCGATCTCGATCTGCCCGAGCGCGGGAATGGCGGCTGCATGACGCAGGTGGGTGGCGCTGTCGCGCGGGCCTTCGCGCATCGCCTGGCGGTCGGCGACGGGCACATGCGTTAATTGCTGGACCAGCATTCGTCTCTCCACTCAAGTCCGTCATCCGGCGCCGTCATCTGGCAGGATACATTAGCCGGATAATCATTCTTTCGGCAGGGTCTTTTCGCCGTTCCGAGGCGCCCTAGCTACCTAGAGCGCCGATGTGACGGTTTCATGCCGGCGTGGCCGTCGAGGAGGAGAGACTGGCTGTCCACAGGCCTGAAAGGGCACAACAGAACTGTCACATACCTTCTCTATGAGAGCGGCAAGGGACTTGCGCAAAGCCTGATGTCATCAGCCACTCAAGAGGGATAAAATCCATGTCGATCTTCAAGCAGGGCCTTGCGGCCCTTGCCGCCGGCGCCTTCAGCATCGCGCTGGCGCAGCCGGCTGCCGCGGAGCCGGTCAAATTCGATTTCTGGTTCGGCCTGTCGGGCGACCTCGCCCGCGTCGTCGATACGTTGTGCAAGAACTTCAACGCTTCGCAAGCCGACTATGAAGTCGTCTGCACCAGCCAGGGCAATTACGACGCCACGCTGCAGAACACCATCGCCGCCTTCCGCGCCGGCAAGCAGCCTGCCGTCGTGCAGGTCTATGACGTCGGCACCGCCACCATGATGCTGTCGGGCGCCTACAAGCCCGCCGACAAGCTGATGGAAGAAAACGGCTACAAGATCGACTACGCCGACTATTTCCCCGGCATCGCCCGCTACTATGCGACGTCGAAGGGCGAGATGCTCTCGTTCCCGTTCAATTCCTCGACCCCGCTGATGTACTGGAACAAGGACGCCTTCGCCAAGATCGGCAAGACAGAGGCACCGAAGACCTGGGAAGATGTCGCCACCGACCTCAAGGCCCTGAAGGACGCCGGCTATGAATGCCCGATGGCGATCAACATCTCAGCCAATGAAAGCTGGCAACTGATGGAGCAGTTCTCGGCTCTGCACAACCAGCCGATCGCCACCAAGAACAATGGCTATGACGGCCTCGACGCCCGTCTGGAAGTCAACAAGACCAAGTTCGTCCAGTATGTCACCGATCTGAAGAAGTGGTATGATGCCGGCCTGATCAAGATCAAGTCCAAGGACCTCGGCCAGGATATGGTGCAGTCCTTCGCGACCGGTACCTGCCAGGTCATCATGACCTCGGTCGGCGACCACGGTACCGTCGGCAAGACGCAGAAAGAAGGCATGAACTGGGATGTCGCCGAACTGCCGGTCTATGCCGGCACCGAGCGCAAGAACTCGCTGGTCGGCGGTGCCTCGCTGTGGGTGCTTTCCGGCAAGTCGGACGCCGAATACAAGGGAGCGGCCGCGTTCCTGAACTTCATCCACGACCCCAAGACGGCTTTGTTCTGGTCGACCAACACCGGCTACATCCCGGTGACCAAGTCGGGCTTCGAATACCTGAAGTCCCAGGGCTTCTATGACAAGGCGCCCTACAAGGGCCGTGAAGTCGCGATCGCCAGCCTGACCGCGTCGGAGCCGACCGAATTCACCCGTGGCATTCGCCTGGGCAACTTCACCCAGATCCGCGCCGAGTTCGGCACCCAGATGCAGGCGATCTTCGCCAACAAGGTCAGCGTCCAGGAAGGCCTCGACACGCTGGTCAAGAATGGCGACGCCATCCTTGAGCGCTTCCAGCAGACCTATCCGGGCAAGACCCTGCCCTAACCCCCGGATACCGGCATGGCCGCCCGCCAAGAATCGACGGGCGGCCATTTCGCATCTAGTCTCCACGCAGGAAAACGGGCCGGCGGTTCATCGGCCTGGGCGGATCCATGGAAAAACGCGTTACCTTCAGCAGGTGGACTATCGGCATCCTCTTCGCGGTGCCGCAGCTGCTTTTGATCTTCACCTTCTTCTACTGGCCGGCCGGCCAGGCGGTGTACTGGTCGTTGACGCTGCAGCAGCCATGGGGCGGCGGCAACATCTGGGTCGGGCTCGACAATTTCCGCTCGATCCTGTCCAACGCAGATTACTGGAATTCGATCACCGCCAGCCTCATCTTTGCCGGTATCAGCACCGGGCTGGCGATGTTCATCGCGCTGGTGCTTGCCGCGCTCACCGATCGCCAGCTTGCCGGCTCGCGCCTTTACCGAGTGGTGCTGATCTGGCCCTACGGCATCGCCGCGCCTGCGCTGGCGCTGGCGTTCCGCTTCATCCTGGCGCCGGAAGCCGGCTTCATGGCCGTCGTCAACCAGGTCTGGCCCGGCTTCTGGGATCCCGGCCTTGACGGCGCTGATGCCATGGCGTCGATCATCGTCGCCTTTTCCTGGAAATATGTCGGCTATAACTTCATCTTCTTCCTCGCCGCATTCCAGGCCATACCGCGCTCGCTAATCGAGGCGGCGGCGATGGACGGGTCCGGCGTCATCAGGCGTTTCTGGGACATCCAGTTCCCGCTGATCACACCGACGATCTTCTTCCTGCTCGTCATCAACATCACCGAGAGCTTCCAGGATTCCTTCGGCATCGTCGACATCATGACCTCGGGTGGCCCGGCCAACGCCACCAATCTGATGGTCTACAAGATCTATTCCGACGGCTTCAAAGGGCTGGACTATTCCGGTGCTGCCGCACAGAGCATCATCCTGATGCTGCTGATCATCGTGCTGACCATCTTCCAGTTCCGCTTCATCGAGCGGCGCGTGCACTACAGGTGAAATGACGATGGTAGAGCGCACTCCGTTCCTGAATTTCTTCACCCATGTGATCCTGTTCGTCGGCTTCGTATTTTGCATCGCGCCGTTCGTGATCGTGGCCATCGCCGCATCGCACAACCTCAAGGACGTCAACGACGTGCCGATGTCGCTGCTGCCGGGCAGCGACTTCTGGGTCAACATCAAGACGGCTTGGGTAACGGCCGACCTCGGACCGAAGCTGCTCAACAGCTTCATCATGGCGACCGGTGTCGCCGCCGGCAAAGTCATCATCTCGGCGCTCACCGCCTTCTCGATCGTCTATTTCCGCTATCCCGGCCGCACCTTCATCTTCTGGCTGATCTTCGTGACGCTGATGCTGCCGCTGGAGGTGCGCATCGTGCCGACCTATGCGGTCGTCGCCAATGTGTTCGAACCCTATCAGACGATCATGGATCTGACCGGTCTATCCTGGCTGATCGAGAAGGTTTCGGGCGTGCATGTCGCGCTCAACCTGGGGATGCTCAATTCCTATCCCGGCCTGATCTTGCCGCTGATCGCCACCGCCACCGGCACCTTCCTCTACCGGCAGTTCTTCCTGACCGTTCCCGACGAGTTGACCGAGGCAGCGCGCATGGACGGCGCCGGACCGCTGCGCTTCTTCATCGATATCCTGTTGCCGCTGTCGCGCAACAATATGGCCGCGCTCGGCACCATCATGTTCCTGTGGGCGTGGAACCAGTATCTGTGGCCACTGCTCATCACAACCGACCAGTCGCATGCCACTGCGGTGACCGAACTCAAACAGCTCATCCCCAATGTCGGCGGCGCCCCCGAATGGCACATTGCCATGGCCGGCACGCTGATCATCATGCTGCCGCCGCTGGTCGTCGTGGTGCTTATGCAACGCTGGTTCGTGCGCGGCCTGATCGCCACCGAAAAATAAGGAGCAAACAATGGCCTCCATCACCATTCGCGACGTCACCAAGAGCTACGCCAAGATGCAGGTCGTGCACGGCGTCAGCCTCGACTTCGCGTCCGGCGAGTTCGTCGTCATCTTGGGGCCATCCGGCTGCGGCAAGTCCACGCTGCTGCGCATGATCGCCGGGCTGGAGGATATTTCCGGCGGCACGATCGCCATCGACGGCACGGTGGTCAACAAGCTCGAACCGCGCGAGCGCGGCTGCGCCATGGTGTTCCAGAACTACGCCCTCTACCCGCATATGAGCGTGTCGCAGAACATCGGTTATTCGCTGAAAGTATCGGGCGTTCCCGCCGCCGAGCGCACGCAGCGCATCCAGGCGGTTGCGCGCACGCTGGAGCTCGAGCATCTGCTCGACCGCAAGCCGATGGCGCTATCCGGCGGCCAGCGCCAGCGCGTCGCCATGGGCCGCGCCATGATCCGCGAGCCGAAGGTGTTTCTGTTCGACGAACCGCTGTCCAACCTCGACGCCAAGCTGCGGGTGCAGATGCGCTCCGAAATTCGCAAACTGCACCGCCGGCTCGCCGCTACCTCGGTGTTCGTCACCCATGACCAGGTCGAGGCGATGACGCTGGCCGACCGGCTGGTGGTGATGAATGGCGGCCGCGTCGAACAGGTCGGAACGCCGGCCGAAGTCTATAGCCGCCCGGCGAGCCGTTTCGTCGCAACCTTCGTTGGCGCACCCGCAATGAACATTCTCGAGGGCACGGTGACGCTCGACGGCCTGTCGCTGCTTGGCGACAGCCGCAAGCTCAACGTTTCGCGCACCGGCCTGCCGGTCGGCAGCAAGGTCGCGGCCGGCATCCGGCCGGAGTCCGTACGTCTGGTTGCGGCGGGCACGCCGGGCGCTCTCGAAGCGACCGTCGATCTGGTCGAAGAACTCGGCGCCGGACGCGTCGTCTATGTCGATCTCGACGGCGCACCATTCTCGGTGGTGACGTCGGAGACCGTGCATCCGGTGCCGGGCAGCACGGTCGGCCTGCAGTTCTCTGAAGCCGACCTGCACTTCTTCTCGTCCGAGACCGGCAGTCGCCTCGACGTGTTCAAGGCTTCGGTGCCGGAACCGGCACTCTGATTTTTGCAGCGATCGGCAAGCGCATTTCCGTCCGCTTCGGACGGACGGCAAAGCAATCTCCCAAGGACAAGTCGCATGAAAATCATCCAGGTCACCGATGTCCATCTGGGACGGCGCGGCGAGATCCGCTATGGCGCGAACCTGCATGAGCGGCTCGACCGCTGCATCGACCACATCAATGCCCGCCATGGCGATGCCGCCCTTTGCGTCTTCAGCGGCGACCTGACCGAGACCGGGGTGCCTGAAAGCTACGCCGATCTCAAATCGGCCTTGAGCCGGCTTTCGCTGCCATACCGGCTGCTGCCGGGAAATCACGACCGGCGGGCCAATCTGGTGGCGGCATTTCCTGAAAACCCGACCGACGACAATGGCTTCGTGCAGTCGGTCGTCGATACGTCGGGAGTGTCGCTTTTGTTCCTCGACAGCCTGGCCGAAGGCCGCGTCACTGGCGAACTCTGCGACAAGCGGCTTGCCTGGCTCGACGCGCGGCTCGCTGAGGCGGCGGGACGGCAGGCCTACATCTTCCTGCATCATCCGCCGGTCGAGCTCGGTCTGCCGCTGCTCGACCCGCTCGGGCTGGAACAGAAGCAGCGTTTCCTCGAGGTGCTGACGCGCCATGGTAATGTAGGCCATATCTTCTTCGGCCATGTCCATCGCGACATTGCCGGCACGGTCGCCGGCATTCCGTTCACCGCGCAGCGTGGCCTGCATGCCCGCTTCATGCTCGACCTGGTCGGCGAGGAGGTTGTCGAGCAGGCGCCGCCGACCTACGGCATCGTGCTCATCGACGCCGCCGCGCGACGCGTGGTCGTGCACAACAACGACTTCCTCGAGACTTGGCCGCTTTGGTCACCGGCGACGGGCCAGAGGGTTGACTAGGAGCTGATCTCGCTAGGCGAAGACGTGCGCCTTGCCGGAGACGGTCAAGCGCACGATCTCGCCGACGGCAGGCGTGTCGATGCCAGGCTTGCGCAGGATCAGCGGCGTGTTGCCGATCGCGGCTGCGTCAGGCGGATCGGGGTTGTTCAACAGCCGCACCGCAATCGTGCACATCGAGCCGGCGAACTCCGAGTCCGTCACCTCGGCGAAGATCGTGCCCGGCGGGCCCGACATGCCTTCGCGCGACGTGCGGTTCACCTGCACCTGCTCCGGTCGCAGCATGATGCGGGCGATGTCGCGGCGCTCCTTCGAGTCGACGGCGATGCGGCCGAGCGAGGAGGTGGCGAAGCCGCCTGAAACCTTTGCCGGCAGGATGATGGCGTCGCCAAGGAACTCGGCGACCATCCGGTCCTTCGGCTGCAGATAGAGTTCACGCGGCGAGCCGACCTGCGAGAACTTCCCGTCACGCATCACCGCGACCTGGCTGGCGAAGGACAGCGCCTCGGCCTGGTCGTGGGTGACCAGGATGGTGGTGATCCCCGCAGCTTCGAGCAATTCGGCAACTGCCTTGCGCATCGAGGCGCGCAGGCCGGTATCGAGCGCCGAGAACGGCTCGTCGAGCAGCATCAGCCTGGGTTTCATCGCCATGGCGCGGGCCAGCGCCACGCGCTGCTGCTGGCCGCCCGAGAGCTGGTGCGGGCGGCGTTTGAGGATCGCCTTGTCGAGCCCGACCGTATAGGCAAGCTCGGCGATGCGCTCGGGGCGCTGGTCCTCGCCGCGGGCCATGCCAAAGCCGATATTGTCGGCGATGCTGAGATGCGGAAACAGCGCGCCGTCCTGCGCCACCAGGCCGATGCCGCGGCGATGCGCCGGCACGGCATGGCCGCCATTGGCCAGCAGCTGGCCGTCGAGCACGACGCGCCCCTGGTCGGGCGCCTCGAAACCGGCGATCAGCCGCAGCAAGGTGGTCTTGCCACAGCCGGACGGCCCGACGATCGCAGTGCGGCTGCCGCTGGCGGCGCTGAGGTCGATGCCGGCAAGGGCTGCGACCGGGCCGTAATGCTTGGTGAGGCCGCTGATTTCGAGAAAGCTCATCGTCCGGCCATCCGTTTCGACTGGACATAGAGCAGCCAGGTCAGCGGCAGCGACATCGCCACCATGATGAAGGCGTAAGGGGCGGCGGAGGCATAGTCGATCTCGCCGCTGTAGGACCAGAACGCCATAGCCAGCGTGCGCGTACCGTTGGGCGCCAGCATCTGGGTAGCGGTCAGTTCGTTCATGATGCCGAGCGCCACCAGCGCCATGCCGGCGGCGGCCCCAGGCGCCGAAAGGCGGATCGTCGTCGACCACAGCGCTTTCAGCGGCGGCCGGCCGAGGCTGGCGGCGGCGCGTTCGAGCTCGATCGGCGCCTGCGCGATCGACGCGCGGAGGCTGATCAGAGCGCGCGGCAGGAACATCAGGGCATAGGCGACCAGGATGGTGAACAGCGTCTGGTAGAGCGGCATGGCGATGCGCACGGTGATGGTGACCAGCGCCAGCGCAATGACGACGCCGGGCAGCGAGCCGACAATGTAGTTGCAGCCCTCGAGCAGCCGCTGCAGCGGCCCCGGCGCTCGGATCGAGATCCATGCCATCGGCATGGCGGCGATGGTCGCAAGCAGGGCGCCGGCGAGCGCCAGGAACAGCGTCTGGCCAAGCGCCAGGCCGATCTCGTCGAAACGCCAGACATCGGCGCCGCCGGCGACCAGCCAGCGGCCGATGGTGACGAAGGGCACGCCGATGGCGAGTAGCGTGATGATGGCAGGCAGAGCCAGGCAAGGCAGCGTGGCGCGTCCGAGCCTACTGCGCTGCCAGTGGCGCGCCGCACCTGAGCCGACGCGGGCATAGCGCTCTTCGCCGCGCACCAACACCTCCACAGCGAGCAGCACGAAGCAGCAGGTCACCAGGACGCCGGCCAGCATGTTGGCGGCGGGTCCGTTGAAGGTCGACTGGAACTGGTCGACGATGGCGGTGGTGAAAGTGTCGAAGCGGATGAAGACATAGAGGCCATATTCGGCCAGCAGATGCAGGCCAACCAGCAGCGCGCCGCCGCAAATGGCGAGTCTCAGCTGTGGCAGCACGACGCGTGCGAACACGCGCCACGGTCCGAGGCCGAGCGCTGCGGCTGCGTCTTCCAAAGCGGGATCGAGCCGGCGCAGCGACGCCGCGATCGGCAGATAGAGGAACGGGAAATAAGCGAGGACCGACACCAGCACGCCGGCCCAAAGGCCGTGCAGTCCCGGCACCAGGGTAATCCAGGCATAGGAGTGCACGAAGGCGGGGATGGCGAGCGGCGCCACCGACAGCCAGGCCCAGAGGCGAGCGCCGGGCAGGTTGCTGCGCTCGGTCAGCCAAGCCAGCGCCATCGACAGGACAATGGCGATGGGGACGGTGAGCGCCACCAGAAGCACGGTATTGATCAGAAGTTCGCCGACGCGCGGCCGGAAGACCAGGGCCGAGACAGTATCCCAGCCGGTCTGCACGGCGATCCAGATGATGAAGGCAAGCGGCAGCAGCGACAGCAGCGAGACGATGATGGCGGCAAGAGCGATCCAGGACATGGGCTGCCGGCGGGATCGCCCGGCTGCCTGGCCTGAACGTGCGAGATCGACCGCAGATTGCATCAGCTCGGCCGCGCCACTGCCGCCGGAGCGGGGGCGCCGCAGGCGCGGCCGGAAACGCAATGTGTCGTCATGGACAATGCCATCCCGAAAACAGAGCGCTCCTGCGGAAAGCCTCGCAGGAGCGCAAACGTTGCCCTTTTAGGACGAACGCGGACTAAAGCAAGCCGGCTGCCGTCATCAGATCGGTCACCTTCTTGGAGTTCAGCTTTGCCGGGTCGACCTTCGGCGCCTGCAGATCGGCCAGCGGCACCAGCTTGGGATTAGAGTCGGCGCCCTTGCCGACCGCGTACTCGAAGGACGTACCGGTCTTCAGCACGTCCTGACCGCCCTTGCCGGTCACCCATTTCAGGAACGCCTGGGCTTCCTTTGGATGCTTGCTCGAGGCCAGCACGCCGCCGCCGGAAATCGAGACGAAAGCGCCGGGATCCTGGTTCTTGAAATAGTGCAGCCCGACGTTCTTGCTGTTCTCGCCGGTCTTGGCCTGATCGCCGAAATAGTAATAGTGGTAGATGATGCCGCCTTCGATCTCGCCGGCATTGACCGCCTTCATCACCGTGCCGTTGCCCTTGTAGGCGGTGAAATTCTCCTTCATCGCCTTCAGCCAGTCGGCGGTGGCGGCTTCGCCCTTGAGTTCAAGCAGCGCGCTGACGATGGCCTGGAAATCGGCGCCCGACGGCGAGGCGGCCCAGCGGCCTTTCCAGCTCGGATCGGCGAGATCGAGCATCGATTTGGGCAGCTGGTCGGCGGTGAGCTTGGTCTTGTTGTAGGCAAAGACGGTGCTGCGCGCCGCGACACCCACCCATTTGCCGCTGCTCGGCTGGAATTCAGCCGGAACCTGGGCCAGCGTATCGGCGTCGACCGGCGCGAAAAGGCCCGCCGCTTCGACCAGGGTCATGGCCGGGGAGTTCTCGGTCAGGAATACGTCGGCTGGCGAAGAAGAGCCCTCGGCGACGATCTGGTTGGAGAAATCGCTGTCGCCGCCATTGCGCAAGGTGACCTTGATGCCGGTTTCCTTGGTAAAGCCATTGACCCATTCCTTGGCCAGGCTCTCGTGCTGGGCGTTGTAGACGATAATGCCGGCATCTTCCGCCATCGCCGGACCGGCGATCAGGCTGATTGCCAGCGCGGTGGCGCCGACCAGGGTGGAAAGGGCATATTTCATGGCGTTATCCTCGATCTCGGCGGTTCTGGTTTTGCACGGCTGCACCTACCAATACCTGATTACCATAGTCAACATTGGTGGGCTGCTTCAATCCGTCGCTCGCCCGCAAACTTTCGTGATTTTGCGGCACTTTGGCTTGGACATTATTTCGTTGGCCACGTAACAAATCAGCGCCGAAGCGCGAAGATCGGGGAGTGAACTCTTGTGAGCGGCAAGGATGAGGCCGAGCTTTCCCGGCTGATGCGGGCCGCGATCGCGGGAGACGAAAGGGCTTACGCCGACTTTCTGCACCGGATCGCCGCACTGGTTCGCGGCTTTGTCAGGCGCAAGATCGTACAGGGCGGGGTCGATCCCGAGGATGTCGTGCAGGAAACCTTGCTGGCCATTCATGTGAAACGGCATACCTGGCGCCAGGACGCGCCGGTGCTGCCGTGGATCTATGCGATTGCCCGCTTCAAGCTGATCGATGCCTTCCGGCGGCGCGGACGGCGCATCGAGATCGAGATCGACGAGATCGCCGAGACCTTTGCCGAGCCGGAGACCGAGACCGTCAGCGAACGCGACATCAACCGGGCGCTGGACGGCTTGCCGCCGGCGCAGCGTTCGGTAGTCTCGGCCATATCGGTCGATGGCCGCTCGATCGGCGAGACAGCGGCCAAGCTCGGCGTCAGCGAGACGGCGGTGCGGGTATCGCTGCATCGCGGGCTTGCTGCGATCGCCAAACGCTTCGGGCGGCAGTGACATGAGAACCGAAGATCTCATCAGGGCACTCGACGCTGATATCAGCAGCAAGGCGATGCCGCTGCGCTCCGCCTGGTGGATGGCTGCGGCTGCGGCGGTGGTGATCGCGGCGGTGGTGTTCTTCCTCACCATCGGCCCACGTCCCGACATCATGATCGCCATGCACACCATGCGCTTCCTGGCGAAATTCGTCTTCACCATCGTGCTTGCCATCACCGCCTTTGGCCTGATCCGGGCACTGTCGACACCAGGCGCCTCGACGGCGAGAGCCGCAGCCTGGATGGCGGCTGCGCCGCTGCTTGTGGCCGTGGCCGTAGGCCTCGAACTGTTCATGGTGCCGGAGCCGATGTGGAGCACCCGCATGGTCGGCTCCAACATGATGATCTGCATGGGCTTCATCCCGCTGATCGGCATCGGGCCGCTTGCCGTCTTCCTATGGATGCTGCGCTATGGCGCGCCGACGCGGCCGGTGCTTGCCGGTGCGGTCGCGGGCCTGCTCGCCGGCGGCCTGGCGGCGACCTTTTACGCTGCGCACTGCTTCGACGATTCGCCGCTTTTCGTCGCCACCTGGTATACGCTCGCCATCGCCGTGCTCGCCGTGCTCGGCGCGCTCGCGGGACGGTTCTTCGTGCGCTGGTAACCGGCCCGCCTGAGATAGCCCGCAATAATCACCGATCCTTAATCATGCCGGCAATTGTTTGCGGGTTAACCGTGTTGCCGATGGCTCCGGCGAAACCTTTCCTTAAAATCGATCATCCAAGGCTTCTCGCAGAAATGTGTTGCGCACGGGGTGGCATGCACAGTGACGCGGTGGAAACGAAAAAGCCTGCGGGCTGACGGTCACGTGGCTTTGGTGTTCGCGGCCGGAGGATTTTGCGCCGCCGTCGTGGCGATGCTGCTGTCGCGGCTCGACGTCAGTGCCGAAGTGCTGAAGCTCTGTTTGCTGATATCGGTGCCGGTCGCCGCCGTGGCGCTGATGCTCGCCGCCCTCTTCATTTACCGGATACTGGTCGACCGTCGGCAGATTGCCGAGAGCGAGCAGCGCTTCCGCCGCGCCATGGAGGATTCGGCGATCGGTATCGCCATTGTCGGCATCGACGGCCGCATCCAGGAAACCAATCCGGCCTTCGCCGCCATGCTCGGCTACAGCAAGGAAGAGATCGAGGCCTTGACCTTCTTCCAAATTACGCATCCCGACGATGTGCAGATCGGCCGTGAGACCCTGGACGGCATTCGGGCGGGCACCGTCAGCGCCTTCCAGTTCGAAAAGCGTTACCTCAAGAAGGACGGCACGCCGGTATGGGCCTATCTTGCCGGTTCCGTCATTCGCGACGAGAAGAGCGGCCGTCCGCTCTACCTCGTCTCGCAGATCGAGGATATCGACGCGCGCAAGCAATCCGAGGCACGCATAGCCGAGGCCGAAACGCGCTGGAATTTTGCCCTGGCCAGTGCCGGACAAGGCGTCTGGGACCTCGACATGCGCAAGGGCGGCACCACCTATTCCGCCGCCTGGGTGAAGATGCTGGGCTATGCCGAGGGCGAGCTGGACGGCGACCCCGACCGCTGGCTGACGATGATCCATCCCGACGACCGCGAGAATGTGGCCGAGGCCGATCGCGCCCATCTTGAGGGCAAGACGCCGTTTTTCGAAGCCGAGTTCAGGATGCGTCACAAGGACGGCCATTGGGTCTGGATCCTCGATCGCGGCAAGACACTCGAGCGCGACAGCGAAGGCCGGCTGATCCGGGCCATCGGCAGCCTGACCGACATCACCCAGCGCAAGCAGGCGGAGGAAAGCCTGATTGTGTCGGCGGCGGCTCTGGCGGATGAGAAGGAACGGCTGAGGGTGACGCTGCAGTCGATCGGCGACGCCGTCATCTGCACCGATGCCGCCAACCGCATCACCTTCATGAACCCGATCGCCGAAAAGCTGACGGGCATTGCAGGCGCAGAGGCGCTCGGCAAGACACTTGGCCATGTATACTGGGCGGTTGACGAGGAGACCGGGCAAAGGATCGGCATGACGCGGCCGGCGCTCGGCGGCCCCAGCCCCGCCGATCAGAACAGCCGCGCGGTGCTGATCCGCCGTGACGACACGCGCTGCAGCATCCGCCAGGTGGTGTCGCCGATCATGAATGAGCGCCAGGAGTTCTGTGGCCTGGTCATCGTCTTCCAGGATTTCACCGATGCGCGCGCTTTGCAGCGCCAGCTCGCCTACGCCGCCGCGCATGATGCGCTGACCGGCCTTGCCAATCGCTCAAGCTTCATCCGCACCATGGAAGAGCTGGTCGACCGGAGTTGCAAGGCCGGCTCGGCAACACCGGCGGGCGAGCATCATTTCATGTTCATCGACCTCGACCATTTCAAACTGGTCAACGACACCGGCGGCCACGCCGCCGGCGACGCCCTGCTGAAGCGGGTTGCCGAGGCTATTCGCGGTGCGCTTGGGCCGGAGGATATCATCGCCCGCCTCGGCGGCGATGAATTCGCGGTCATCCTGAAATCGGGGTCGAGCGCCGGCGCCAGGATTGCCGCCCGCTCGATCATCGACGCCATCCGCAGCCTGCAGTTCAACTGGGACGGCCGGCCGCATGCGATCGACGCCAGCATCGGGGTGGCGCCGATCCGCAGCGGCGAAGTCGACGAGATCATCGCCCGCGCCGATGCCGCCTGCTATGCGGCCAAGGCCGCCGGCCGCGGCTGTGTTTCCGTGGCGCCTGACGATAACGAGTCAAATGGCCAGGCCGAGCCGCCGCTCGCGGCAGCGTCCTGACGGCGGAACGGACTAGAGCGGTTCAGCGTTTCACAGAATCGTTGAACCGCTCTAAGCATTTGTTTTTACGCAATTCCGGACGGCGAACCGTTAAACACTTTTCCTGGAATTGCTCTAGCGTTCTGATGATTAGCGCGTCGGAACCGGGTGTTCGCCGCGATAGTCGTAGAAGCCGCGTCCGGTCTTGCGGCCAAGCCAGCCGGCCTCGACATATTTCACCAGCAGCGGGCAGGGGCGATATTTCGAATCCGACAGGCCGTCATGCAGCACCTGCATGATCGACAGGCAGGTGTCGAGGCCGATGAAGTCGGCGAGCTGCAACGGCCCCATCGGATGGTTGGCGCCAAGCTTCATGGCGGTGTCGATGGCGTCGACCGAGCCGACGCCCTCGTAGAGCGTGTAGATCGCCTCGTTGATCATCGGCAGTAGGATGCGATTGACAATGAAGGCCGGGAAATCCTCAGAGACGGTGATCGTCTTGTCGAGCTGCTTCACAAAGTTCTTGGCTGCCTCGAAGGTCTGGTCCTCGGTGGCGATGCCGCGCACCAGTTCGACCAGCTTCATCAGCGGCACCGGGTTCATGAAATGTATGCCGATAAAGCGCTCGGGACGGTCGGTCTGCGCGGCCAGGCGGGTGATCGAAATCGACGACGTGTTGGTCGCCAGGATCGCTTCCGGGTTGAGCTGCGGACAGAGCTGGGCATAGATCTTGCGCTTGACCGTCTCGTCCTCGGTCGCCGCTTCGATCACCAGATCGGCACCGGCGAGATCGGCCATGGCGGGAGCCGCCGAAATGCGCGCCATCGCATCGTTGCGCAGCTTTTCGTCAAGCTTGCCGGAGCCGACCTGGCGGGCCATGTTGCCGCTAACTGTGGCAATGCCCTTCTCGATACGGTCGGGCGAGATATCGTAGATCAGCACCTTGAAGCCCGAAAGCGCGGACACATGCGCGATGCCGCCGCCCATCTGGCCGGCGCCAATAATGCCGATCGTCTCGATCTTGGCCATTTGCAGCGATCCCGTCGAAAAGGCCTTAGCGGCCTGTTTTTTGTGCAGTGCAAACTAAAAGGGTGGGGCAGCTTCGTCTACCCCACCCTTCACAATTTAATACGCTTTGGCAGAGAGCGTCAAAGCGCCTTTTGCAGCTCCGGCAGGATGACGAACAGGTCGCCGACCAGGCCGTAATCGGCAACCTGGAAGATCGGCGCCTCTTCATCCTTGTTGATGGCGACGATGACTTTCGAATCCTTCATGCCGGCAAGGTGCTGGATGGCGCCGGAAATGCCGACGGCAATGTAGAGGTCGGGAGCTACGACCTTGCCGGTCTGGCCGACCTGCCAGTCGTTCGGGGCATAGCCGGCATCGACGGCAGCGCGCGAGGCGCCGACGGCGGCACCGAGCTTGTCGGCGACCGGCAGGATGACTTCCTGGAACTTCTCCGCCGAGCCGAGCGCGCGGCCGCCCGAGATGATGATCTTGGCCGAGGTCAGCTCCGGACGGTCGGTCTCCGACAGCTTGTTCTCGACGAAAGAGGACAGGCCTGGGTTGGCCGCTGCCTTGACGGTCTCGACCGCGGCCGAACCGCCTTCGGGCGCCGCTTGGAAGGAAGCCGTGCGCACGGTGATCACCTTCTTGGCGTCGCTCGACTGCACCGTCTGGATGGCGTTGCCGGCATAGATCGGCCGCTTGAAGGTATCCGGCGAAACCACTTCGATGATTTCCGACACCTGCGCGACATCGAGCAGGGCCGCCACGCGCGGCGCGATGTTCTTGCCCGACGAGGTCGCCGGGGCAATGATGGTGTCGTAGGCGCCGGCCAGCGAGACGACGAGTGCCGCCGTCGGTTCGGCGAGGCGCTCGGCCAGTTCGTCGGCCTCGGCCAGCAGCACCTTGCTGACGCCCTTCAGCTTGGCGGCGGCATCGGCAGCACCCTTGGCGCCCTTGCCGGCAACCAGCACATGCACGTCCGAACCGATCTGCAGGGCAGCCGACAGCGCCTTGGCGGTCTGGTCGGAAAGGCTTGCATTGTCGTGTTCTGCGATGAGGAGAATGGTCATTTTCCTGTTCCTTTCCCGATCGCTTACAAAACGCCGGCTTCGTTCTTGAGCTTGTCGACCAGTTCGGCGACGCTCTTGACCTTGACGCCCGCCTTGCGGCCACTCGGCTCCTCGGTCTTGATCACCTTGAGGCGCGGCTTGACGTCGGCGCCGTAATCGGCCGGGCTCTTTTCGTCGAGCGGCTTCTTCTTGGCCTTCATGATGTTGGGCAGCGAGGCGTAGCGCGGCTGGTTGAGGCGAAGATCGGCGGTGACGATCGCCGGCATCTTCAGCTCCACCGTCTGCAGGCCGCCATCGACTTCGCGCGTCACCTTGGCCTTGTCGCCGTCGAGCACCACCTTGGAGGCGAAGGTGCCCTGTGCCCAGCCGAGCAAAGCGGCCAGCATCTGGCCGGTCTGGTTGGAATCGTCGTCGATCGCCTGCTTGCCGAGGATGACGAGGCCGGGCTGTTCTGCCTCAACAACGCCCTTCAGCACCTTGGCGACGCCCAACGGCTCGGTCTGTTCGTCGGTCTTGACCAGGATGGCGCGGTCGGCGCCCATGGCGAGCGCGGTGCGCAGGGTTTCCTGCGCCTGCTGCGGACCGATCGAAACGACGATGATCTCTTCGGCCTTGCCAGCTTCCTTCAGCCGGATCGCCTCTTCCACCGCGATCTCGTCGAACGGGTTCATCGCCATCTTGACGTTGGCGAGTTCCACCGCCGAACCATCAGCCTTCACGCGAACCTTGACGTTCGCATCCACAACCCGCTTCACGGGCACAAGGATCTTCATTTGCCTGTCACCTCTCCTGAGATATTCGGGCGCGCTATAGCAGCGTGCGCCGCTGCAGAGTTGTCGAAAGCCGACATTCCTGACTGAATTCCGGCATTACGGAATTCTGGCCGGACGGAATTCTTGTCTTCTGCCGCCTAACGGTGGCGTCCTCCGTAGTTGTGGCAGCGCAACACGTCAATATGCTACGGCAGCGGCCAAACCACTCAAATCGGTTCAGTCCTGAACGGAAGCGCTGCCGCGGCCCCAGCGCGTCGCCGGTTGCGTGGACGCGGGATCGGCCGGCGCTGGCCCGGTGGAAACGGCGGGCTGATCGGCGGGTTCGGGCTCGCCGTCGTCACCGGCAAGCAACGGCACGCCGCGGCTGCGCATGATGAGCACCAGCACGCCGCCGGCGATGATGCCGCCGATATGGCAGGCCCAGGAAATCTGGTTTTCGCCGCCGGCGGCAAACATCACCACCTGGAAGCCGATCCACAGGATCAGCGGGATGAAGGCCGGGATGCGCAGCGGAATGCGGGCGAAGACCAGCACCCACACTTTCACCCGGGGATAGAGGACCAGGTAGGCGGCGACGACGCCGGCGATGGCGCCGGAGGCGCCAATCAGCGGCACTTGCGAATCCCAGGCGACGAGCCCCTGGAAAAAGGCTCCCGCGATGGCGCACAGCAGGTAGAAGATGAGGTAGCGGATGTGGCCGAGCGCGTCCTCGACATTATCGCCGAACACCCACAGGAACAGCATGTTGCCGCCGAGGTGGAAGATATCGGCGTGCAGGAAGGCATAGGTGAGGTAGCTCAGGCTCTCCGGAATGACGACGAACTGGGGCGAGAGTTCGGCCGTGTTGTGGACGACCGAAGGAATGAAGCCGAGGCCGAGCACGGCTGCGTTGTTGAAATTTTCACCGCCGATCGTGGTGATAAGAAAGACCAGCGCGTTGGCCGCGATCAGGCCGATCGTCACATATTGCAGCCTTATGTGGCGCAACCTGTTGGTGTCGTAAAGCGGGATAAACATGCCCCAGGCCCTCTCCCGCCTTCGAGAAAACTCAGCGGTTCTTGCCGGGCACCCATAACACGTCGGCATTTCCGTTGTCATTGACTGCACGGGCGGCCACGAACAGAAAGTCGGAGACGCGGTTGATGTATTTCAGCCCCTCGCGGTTGACGTGCTCGGCCGGGTCCTGCGCCAGCGCCACCATGATGCGCTCTGCCCGCCGCGCTACGGTTCGGGCAAGATGCAGGGCCGCGGCCGCCGGCGTGCCGCCGTTGAGCACGAAGGATTTCAGCGGCTTAAGCTCTTTGTTGAGGAGGTCGATGTCTTTTTCGACGCGGTCGGTCTGCGAGGCGATGATGCGCAGCGGCTCGTAGTCCAGCGGCTTGCCCTCGTCAGGCACGGCGAGATCGGCGCCGAGATCGAACAGGTCGTTCTGGATGCGGGACAGCATCGCGTCGATCGCGGGATGGCCGGCTGCGGTGTGCAGGCGAGCGATGCCGATGCAGGCATTGGCTTCATCGACGGTCCCATAGGCATCGACGCGCAGGTCGGATTTCAGCCTGCGTTCACCGGTGCCGAGGCCTGTGGTGCCGTCGTCGCCGGTGCGGGTGTAGATCTTGTTGAGCTTGACCACGTCGCCTCCCGAACGGCCGTCACTTGCGGGTGAAATACACCACCAGCAAGATCAGCGCCAAGGCCACGGCCTGCAATAGCACACGGGCCTGCATCAGCTTGTTGGAGGTGACGCCGTCGCCGCCGCGCATCATGTTGATGAGGCCGCGGACCAGCACGATCAAGACCGCGGCCATGGCCACAATGGCGAGGATTTTGAAGACGGTGACCATCTAGCGGCTCCAGTTCGTTTCGCTCAGGCGCGCCTGGCAAGCACGCGGTAGAGCATCGATGCCGGCAGGATGCGCTTGAGCATGACGCCGATTCTGGCCGGCACTGTTACCACATAGTGTGGGCGCGGGCGCTGTGACAGAAGCGCGTGGCGCAAGGCCGTGTAGACCACCTCTGGCCCCGGTTTCAGCCGCGATGAGCTGCCGCCGGCCCTCAGCCGCGCCAGTTGCGCGGCATAGGCGACGTGGTGGACGGAATTCTCGTGGTCGATGTTTTTCAGGAACCAGAACAGCCCGTTGCTGGCGATCTTCGACGTCACCGGCCCCGGCTCGATCAGCGAAACGTGGACGCCGCTGCCTCGCATCTCCTGCCGCATGCACAGCATGAGACCCTCCAGCGCGTGCTTGGAGGCTGAATAGGCGCCGCGAAAACGCACCGGCGCCAGCCCAAGAATGGAGGAGCAGTGGACGAGACGGCCATGGCCCTGGCGGCGCATCACCGGCACGATGCGTTGGGTCAGGTCGTGCCAGCCGAAGAAATTGGCCTCGAACTGCTCCCGCAATGCCGCAACCGGCAGGTCTTCGACGGCGCCCGGCTGTGCATGGGCGCCATTGTTGAACAGGGCGTCGAGGCGCCCGCCTGTTCGTTCCAGCACCGATGCCACAAGGGCGGCGATCGACCCTGGCTCGCGGTAGTCGAGGTAAAAGGCCTCGATGCCGTCGGCCTCGAGCGCGGCGATGTCTTCAGGCTTCCGCGCCGTCGCGAACACCCGCCAGCCATCCACCTTCAGCGCCCGGGCGCAATAGGCGCCTATTCCGGAAGAGGCACCGGTGACAATGATGGTGCGCAATTCTTTCGCCGGCGGGATCGCGGTTTGAGCAAGGGTTGCCATTTGCCACAATCCCTTCCCATATTCGCGGCGTCGAGACAATCGAAGGGAACGCGGCTCTTGATGCGGAATATCGTCGTGCTGCGCCGCGTGCTCTATGACGCGCTTGGCCATTTCAACACCGACGACGGCTGGGCGATGGCCAGCCATCTGGCGATCACTTCGCTGATGGCGCTGTTTCCGTTCCTGATCTTTGCCACCACGCTGGCGAGTTTCCTCGGCGCGCAGGCCTTCGCCGATACCGCCGTGCATCTGGTCTTCGATACCTGGCCCGAGCAGATCGCCAAGCCGATCGCGCGCGAGGTGCTCAACGTGCTGACCGTGCGGCGCACCGATCTTTTGACCTATGGCGTGCTCCTTGCCGCCTATTTCGCCTCCAACGGCATCGAGGCACTGCGCACCTCGCTCAACCGCGCCTACCGCGTCGCCGAAACACGCGGCATCATCTACCGCCGGGTGCAGAGCATCATCTTCGTGCTGATCGCCACGGCCGGCTTCCTCGCGATCAGCGTGCTTCTGGTGTTCGCACCGCTGCTCGCGCGGCTCGCAGAAGCGCATATCGAATGGATCAAGCCCTATATGGGCACGATCACGCTGTGGCGTTTCATCATCGCCTCGACCGTCATTGTCGGCGGGCTGTTTGCCGTGCATTTCTGGCTGCCGGCGGGCAAGCGCCGCCTCGTCTCGATCGTACCAGGCATCCTGTTCACGCTTGCCGCATGGCTTGTCGGCTCAACCGTCTTTGCCACCTATCTCGATCACTTCTCGTCCTATGTGACGACCTATGCCGGGCTCGCCTCGATCATGATCGCGGTGGTTTTCCTGTACATGTTATCGGCGATCTTCATCCTCGGCGGCGAACTCAACGCCGCGATCAGCCGCTATCTTGAAGCGAGGGCGCGGGTCGGATGAGAGGAATTGAAGGACTGGAGAATTGAGGAATTGAGGAAGTGAGGAAAAAGGGGCCATATCTGGCGCCGTGTGCTTTTTTCTCCAATTCTCCAATTCTCCAATTCTCCAATTCTCCAATTCTCCAATTCTCCAATTCCTCAGTTCCTCAATTCCCCAGTTTTTCCGTCGGCCGGCCGGGCCGTGGCGAGCCCAACGCCTAATGTCGCGATCGCCATGCCGACAATCTGCACGAGGCTGAGCTGTTCGCCGAACAGCGCCCAGGCGATGACAGCGGTGACGGCCGGCACCAGGTAGAACAGCGACGCGACCTTCGACATCTCGCCGTCGCGGATCATCACCATCAACAGGAAGATGGCGCCGATCGACAGCACCAGCACCAGCCAGGCCATGGCAAAGATCAGTTCGCCGTTGATGACGACCGTATGCGTCTCGAAGGCCAGCGAAGCCAGGATCATCAGCGCGCCGCCGCCGACATATTGCCACATCGTTGCCGCCACCAGGTCGCCGCCCGACGCATAGCGCTTCTGCCAGATGGTGCCGGCGCTCATGCCCAGCACCGAGGCGAGCGAAGCGACCAGCGTTTCCGGCGTGACGCCGCCACCGAGCGCGCCGAGCTTCGGCCACAGCACGATGACGACACCTATGAGGCCAACGGCGAGGCCGGCCCAGTGGCGCGGCAGGATGGCCTCGCCGAGGAACTTGCCGGCAAGCACCGCCGTGATCAGCGGCTGCAGGCCGACGATCAGGGCCGAAAGCCCGGCCGGCATGCCTCGGTGGATCGCCCAGAACACCGCGCCGAGATAGACGCCATGCATGAGGATGCCGGCGACGGTGGCGTGAAGCGCTTCGGCCCTTGTGGCGCGCTTCGAGCCAAGCACGAGCATCAGGCCGGCGAGCAGCAAGGCGGCAATGACAAAGCGGGCCGCCAGGAAGGTGAAGGGTTCCGCCCATGGCATGGCATAACGCGCACCGATGAAGCCGGTCGCCCACAGGACGACGAAGGAGGCGGGGATGAACCGCTTGAGACTGTGCATTTTTGGGGGAAGCCGTTTCCGGTGGAGGCCGATTGAGTGAAGAGACAAATACGGCAATTGCTCTAATGCGGTTCAATCCGGCAAGCAAAGCGAAACAATTGATACATAAGCTCGATCTGATGTAGGGGTGGCCGAATTCAAAAGGCGGCGTCGGACAATCGGCTTCTGTCGATCGATCCGGCGACATGGCGTTTCGGCTTCGACAAGGAGCGCGCATGCTGTTGCATCTCGACACAAGCTGGCTGTTGATGACGGTTGCGAGCGTGGCCGTGTTCGGCTTCTTTTTCGGCTCGGCGCTCGACGCCATCATGCAGGAGGATGGTTTTGGGTCGACCGGCAACACGCTGCTGTTCACGCTTGGGTTTTTCGTTGCGATCATGGTCGCGAACGAGCATGGCATCGTCCTTAGAGATCTGAAGCTCGCGGTTGCCTGGGGACTGGGCGGCGCCTTCGCGTTTATCGCCGCGTTGGCGCTGCTCAAGGCGGCGTTGGCTCGCCTATAGCTAGAGTCCGACCAGCCGCCGGACATCGTCCGGTGAAGCGCCTGCCTGCCTGAGTGCGGCAAGGCCGGTATCGCCAAAACTCTTCGACAATTTGCGCCCACCCGGTCCAAGCACGAGACGGTGGTGGAAATAGTCCGGCTGGCCGAGGCCGAGCAGTTCCTGCAGCAGGCGCTGGATGCCGGTCGCGGAATAGAGGTCGCGGCCGCGCACGACATGGCTGACGCCTTGCAGGGCATCGTCGACGACGACGGCCAGGTGATAGCTCGTGGGGATGTCGCGGCGCGCCAGGATGACGTCGCCCCAATCCTGCGGCCGGGCCTCGACAGCTCTTGTCGCCGACAGCGTCTCGTCGGTGGATTCGCGCCAGGACAGATCCGTGCCGAGGCGTGCCCGTGCCGCTTCGACGTCGAGGCGCCAGGCGAAGGGCGCATTGTCGGCGATCCGGCGATTGCGTTCGCGGATCGGCAGCGCCTTGTCGGCTGCGGGATAGAGCGGCACGCCGTCGGGGTCGCGCGGCCAGTCGCGGCCGCGCTTTTCGCTGTCGGCGATGAAGGCCCTGATCTCGCCACGGCTCATGAAGGCGGGGTAGACGAGTTCTTCGCGGATCAGCCGGTCGAGTACGGCCTGATAGTCGGCGAAATGTGCGGCCTGGCGCCGCACCGGTCGTTGCCATTCGAGGCCGAGCCATGCGAGGTCGCGAAAAATGCCGGCCTCGAATTCCGGCGTGCAGCGCGTCGTGTCGATGTCCTCGATGCGCAGCAGCAGGCGGCCGCCGGCAGCGCGCGCCAGCTGCTGGTTGAGCAGCGCCGAATAGGCATGGCCGAGATGCAGTTCGCCATTCGGGCTCGGCGCGAAGCGAAATGTCAGGAGCGTCATGTCTCAGGCGGCTTGTCGGTTGTGCAGGGGTTTTGCCAATTGCTACTTTGCTGCTCATCGGCGGACAAGGATACCATGCAACGCATCGCGACACTGGACGACATAGCGCGGGGGCTGGATGCCCTTTGCACTATCGATCCGCGGCTGGAAAAGGTGCGAGGCATGGCCGGCGAGGTGCCGTTACGGCTGTCGGAGCCGGGGTTTCGTAGCCTCGCCTCGATCATCGTCTCGCAGCAGGTCTCTCGCGCGAGCGCCGATGCCATTTTCGGCCGGCTGGTGAAACTGGTCGATCCGCTGACGCCGCAGGCGATCCTCGCTTCCGGCGAGGACATGTTTCGCGAGGCCGGGCTGTCGCGGCCGAAGCAGCGCGGCCTGATCGCAGTTGCCCAGGCCGTGGTTGACGGGCTCGACCTGCACCACCTCTGTTCGCTCGATGCCGAGGAGGGGATCGCGGCGATGACAGCGGTGCCGGGCATCGGCCCGTGGACGGCGGAAGTCTATCTTCTGTTCGCCGCCGGCCACCCCGATATTTTCCCCGCGCGCGACGTCGCGCTGCAGAGCGCGGTCGGCCATGCGCTCGGCATAGATCCACGTCCGCCGGAGAAAACACTCATCGCGCTGGCCGAATCATGGAGCCCGTGGCGAGGTGTCGCATCGCGGCTTTTCTGGTCCTATTATCGTGAAACCAGGGGCAGGGACGCCGCGCCACCGGCCTGAAACCGCAAAAAAGCATGAAAATCCTGCATTTTTGCCGCTTTCGGCGAGCGACAATCCGCTTCACATCCCTGTCATGTCGGGCTTACAGTATCCGCGCCGATCGGTTCTAGAACGAGGAGGTCAACAAGGTGACGGTTGCCGTATCTCCGGATGGGCTTCCCGCGCTGGTGCTGAATGCGGATTACCGTCCGCTCAGCTATTACCCCTTGTCGCTCTGGTCCTGGCAGGACGCCATCAAGGCGGTGTTCCTCGACCGGGTCAACATCGTCGCCGAATACGAGCATGCGGTGTCTTCGCCGACCTTCTCGATGAAGCTGCCCAGCGTCGTCAGCCTGAAGGCCTATGTGAAGCCGTCCAGGCACCCGGCGTTCACCCGCTTCAACGTCTTCCTGCGCGACCGCTTCCAGTGCCAGTATTGCGGTACGCCCGAGGATCTGACCTTCGACCACGTCATCCCGCGCCATCGCGGCGGGGCAACGACATGGGAGAATGTCGTGGCCGCCTGTTCGCCCTGCAATCTGAGGAAGGGCGGCATGATGCCGGCGCACGCCAAGATGTGGCCGCTGCAAAAGCCCTATCAGCCGACCGTGCACGATCTGCACAACAATGGCCGGCTGTTCCCGCCCAACCATCTGCATGAAAGCTGGATGGATTATCTGTACTGGGATGTCGAACTGGAGCCCTGAGATCGTTCGAGAATTCGGGAGGCTGGCCGTCTGGAGCGATCGTCTGCGCTTCCGATGCTCACGTACTTGAGTACGCTCCGCTTCGGTTCTCGACAATCACTCCATACGACTCAGCCTGCCGAATTCTTTGAACGATCTCGCGTCGGGGCTTGGCGCCTGACTAATCGCGAATCATTGCACCGCGGAAGGCGACGGCGGCGAGGATGAAGCTGGCGATGGCGTTCCAGCCGGCCAGCGACAGGCCGAGGATGCGAAGTGCCGCCTTGTCGCAGGAGGGCGGCACGAATTTGTCGAGCGCGTCGAGCACGCCCTTGCCGCCGGTGTCGACTGGGCCGGCGCCGGCGGTGCAGTCAGCCGGTCCCTGCCACCAGGCCCATTCGACGCCCGAGTGATAGACGCCGAGATAAAGGCCGTAGAGCATCAGCAGGCCGCCGATGGCGAGCAGGCCGCGCGTCAGCCAGGCCGGCGCGCTGAGCATCGAGGCAATCACCGCCAAAAGCATCAGCGGCGCGCCGATGTAATAGGGCGTGCGCTGCTCCAGGCAGAGGTGGCAGGGGATGTAGCCGCCTATGTGCTGGAAGGCGAGCGCGGAGCCGACCGTGGCGGCCATGGCGACGGCGAGAAACAAAGCCGTGCGCGTCCGCTGGCGTCCGGTGTCGGCATTCATGGTCGCTGTCATGGGTCTTCGTCCGTTGAATTCGCCGTCCGCCGGCACAGTCCTGAAACACCGCCCGCCATGGGCGGTCAGAAGGCGTATTTGACCACGATATAGAGCGAAATCAGGGCAGCGGCGCCGGCGCCGACGATCAATCCCAAACGCTTCTCGATGAATTCCTTGATCTCCTCGCCATAGCGGCGCAGCAGCCAGGCGAGAAGCAAGAAGCGAGCGCCGCGCGCCAGGATGGCCGAGACGATGAAGACGACGAGATTGACGTGAAGCGCCCCGGCCAGAATGGTGACTACCTTCATCGGCGGCAAGTGGGCGGCGCCGGATGTGACGAGCAGCACCAGCATCAGCCCGGTGCCCGACGACTGCCACCTCTCGAACGTGTCGAGGCCGCCGAAGTGCTCCAACATCGGCCGTGCTATCGTGTCGTAGGCATAGTAACCGATGACCCAGCCGGCAATGCCGCCCAGCACAGATGCAACAGTGGCGGTCAGCGCGTAGCGATAGGCGCGTTCGGGCCGCGCCAACGCCATGGGCAGGTACAAGACGTCGGCAGGTATGAAAAACACCGAGCTTTCGACGAAGGCGATGAAGGCCAGCCACCATTCGGCGGATTTGCGTGCCGCCAGCGACAAGGTCCAGTCGTAAAGTCCGCGAAGCATCGGCTCTCCTGATGCAGGTCGCCCAAACTGCGCAGCGGCTTCGGGACAACGGCATGCACAAACAATGATCGAAGCGCGCCACGTCGATCTCTCAGGCCTTGCGCGCTTTCACTCGCGGCCTGTCTAGAAAGATTTTCTGCGCCGCACAATGGCAGGAGCTATACGAAACCGAAAGGCGGGCTTTTGCCGCAAGCAGGGCAGGGCGGCGCATTTGGCCAGTTGACGAACAGGCCTCCAGCCGTATAGTCCGCGCCCATCCAGGCTCTCAGGCCTGAGCCCCTATGGCGGAATTGGTAGACGCGCTCGACTCAAAATCGAGTTCCGCAAGGAGTGCTGGTTCGATTCCGGCTAGGGGCACCAAATCTCTCCTCGAAATGCTTTATTTCCAGTAGGCTAAAGGAACACGGTGGATTTTGATCCACCCAAAATCCACCTTGGAATGCCTCGTTGGCACCCTCTATGAGGGGTCGCGTCCAGCCTGTGCCTTGGCCGACAAGGCGAAGGCATCAGTCATCAGATTGACCAGTCCGGCTTGCCCCACTCGCCGACATCATCGCCTCCAAGCGCGAACGTCTGGTGTGATGTCCGATACAAAAGCACCGTCACGGTGGCGTCAACCGGTTACACAGGGCAGGAAATATCTCCGGCCTTCGGGGAGTGGCGTGTCAGCGTCCCCCGAGGCTGTGTGGGCGTGTCGTCGGTCGGCTGTTAGCGCGGCGACTGGAACGCTCCACGCCTCGCAACGGGATAGCGAAGTATTGTGAGGGCAAGGTCAGGCTGCGTTCTCCGTCCTGTATCGGCGACCGGCGGAGACTGGGAGAGATGGATACCATGCAGGTGAGGCGTCTGGAAGTTGGCCGGACATGGACGCGGGGCGGCCCGCGTGCAGTCGCTTTGCCGAGCGGTGCGATGACCACGCAGCGTCACCTCGCAGCGATCATGGCTTGCGACGTGGTCGGTTATTCGCGACTGACGGAGCGCGACGAGCGCGGCACGCTCGAGCGGCTGAAGATCTACCGCAAGGACCTCCTCGAGCCGCTGGTCTCCGAGCACCAGGGTCGGATCGTCAAGCTTACCGGCGACGGCATGCTGTGCGAGTTCGCGAGCGTCGTTAACGCGGTGACCTCGGCGATGGCGATCCAGCAGGCCCTGGCAGAGCACGAGGCGGAGACGCCCGAGGAAGAGCGGATTCGCTTCCGCATCGGCGTCAATCTGGGCGACGTGGTCTGCGAGGAGGACGGCGACCTCTACGGCGACGGGGTCAACATCGCCGCCCGCCTCGAAAGCATCGCCGATCCCGGCACCGTGGTCGTCTCGGGCACCGCATACGACCACCTTCAGGGCAAGCTCGACTGCGGCTTCACGCTGCTCGGCGACCTGCGCCTCAAGAACATCGAGCGGCCTGTGCGGGCCTATCGCGTCGAGACCGACGCCAGCGCCTCGGTGGCTGCGCCGCCTCCACTGCCCGAGAAACCCTCGATCGCGGTTCTGCCTTTCACCAACATGAGCGGAGACCCCGACCAGGAATACTTCGCCGACGGGCTGGTGGAGGACATCATCACGGGATTGAGCCGTGTGAACTCCTTCTTCGTGATCGCCCGAAACTCGTCCTTCACCTACAAGGGCCGGGCGGTGGACCTGCGCCAGGTTGGGCGCGAGCTGGGCGTCCGCTACGTGCTCGAAGGCAGCATCCGCAGAGCAGGATCGCGGGTGCGCATCAGTGGGCAGCTGGTGGATGCGATCAGCGGACACCATGTCTGGGCCGACCGCTTCGAGGGCGACGTGGGCGACATCTTCGACCTGCAGGACAAGGTGACCGAGAGCGTCGTCGGCGCTGTCGAGCCGAGCATCCGGCTGGAGCAGATCAAGCAGGCGCGCATGAAGCCAACGGACTACATCAGCGCCTACGACCTCTATCTTCGCGCGCTGCCGCGCTTCTACAGCATGACGCGCGAAGGCTTTGCCGACGTGCGCCGGCTCACCAACGAGGCGCTCAGCATCGACCCTGGCTTCAACCTGGCAAAGGGGCTCGGCGCCTATATCCGCAGCGTATCCGTGAGCCAGTGCTGGCACGAGCCCGACGATGTCCGGGTCGCCGTGCGCATGGCGCGCGAGGTACTGGCGGAAGCGCGCGACGACCCCACCAGCCTACGCTTCGCCGCGCAGGTGCTCGCCTACAGCGCGAAGGACTACGAGATGGCGTTGGGCACGATAGAGAGATCCCTGTTGCTCAACCCCAATTCGGCGCAGGGCCATACGAGCAGCGGCTGGGTGAACGCACATTCCAGCCGCCCGCACGTCGCGATCGAGCACTTTCACAGGGCAATGCGGCTGAGCCCGGTCGACCCAGAGAAGGGCATCGCGCTCTCCGGCATCGGGATGAGCTACCTGATGCTCGAGCGCTATGAGGAAGCGCTGGCATGGGGAGCACGCGCGCTGCAGGAGATGCCGAACTACGGCACCTCGCACCGGGTGGTGATCATGGCGCTGGTCAAACTCAACCGGCTGGACGAGGCGCAGGCGGCGGCTCGGCGGCTGATGGAGGCGTTCCCGACCTTCACGCTCACCCTGCAGAGACAGATCAACCCGTGGCGGGACAAGGTGTTCGCCGAGCGTTACGTCGAGGCGCTGGGCATCGCCGGGGTGCCGGAGTGATCGTCGCGGTTGCAACGATGCCCCTCCCGCGCGTCACTTGTTCCACTTTTTGTAGGTGCTCGATTTCATGTGTTTCTGGTCCGGCTAAGAGCACTATTTTTCCCGTAGGCGCACCCTACCGCATATTCCCCGTATGGCCCTGCGAATACCGCCCTGGCTGCGGCCAGACCGTCAGGCCGTGCGGCTCGGCGCCGACGCGGAATTTGGTGACCGCGCCTGATGTCGTGTCGATCATGTAGGCGGCGCTGTCGAAGCGGCCGGAGAGCCATAGCTGTCTGCCGTCGGCGCTGACATTGCCCATGTCGGGGCTGCCGCCGCCGGGGATCGGCCATTGCGCGACAACCGCGCGGGTGGCGAAGTCGATCACGGTCACGCTGCCCGGTCCCTTTGCCTTGCCCTGCTCCATCTTGTGCGAGCCGCGATTCGAGACGTAGAGCCGCTTGCCGTCGCGGCTGACGACAAAGCCATGGGCGCCGATGCCGGTCGCGATAAAGCCGATCTCCTTGAAACTGTCGCCATCGACCAGGAACACGCCGTCATTCATCATGTCGGCGACGTAGAAGACCTTGCCGTCGGGCGAGAGTCTTATGTCCTGGGGCATGCCCATTTTCGAGAAGTCGAGATGGCCGAGCACCTTCTGGTTCTTCAGGTCGATCTTGGTCACTCCGCCATTGCCGTATTCGCAGGTGAAGATCGCATAGGAGCCATCGACCGAGAAATCGGCGTGGTTGATGCCGGAGCAGTTGGGCGTGGGCAGGGTCGACTTTAGCGCCATAGTGTGGGGATCGCGGAAATCGAGTTGCTCCAGGGCTTCGTCGACGACGATGGCAGCACCCGGCATGAAATACAAACTGTAGGGATCGTCCACGGCAATCTGCGGGCCGGGCTTGCCGGTCATCGGGTCGATCGGCGTCAGGCTGCCATTCTTGCCGGTGCCATTGTTGGCAACCCAGAGCGTCTTCATATCCCAGGATGGCACGACGTGTTGCGGTTTGCTGCCGACGGAGAACCTGTCGACTTCCTTCAGCGTCATGGTGTCGATCACCGTGACACTGTTGGAAGAGCGGTTCGGCACATAGACGCGCGGCAGCGCGCCCAGCGTGGCCGGGCCGAGATGGCCGGCGCCGGTATGGCGGTAGATGTTGACGGGCGGCGCAGGTTCGCTGCAATCCTCGGGACAGCTATCGGCCCAGGCGCGAACGGGCAGCAGTGCAAGCAGCAGGAAGGCCGCACGGGTACTGGCGTGACGCAAAAAGGTTCTGATCATCAGGATGGCTTGTCGTGAAGGCCGGCCGAAATTGCCGCCGCGACCCATAGCTTGGGTTTTGTCGTTGATCCAGTGGCTTTTCTCAAGGCTCCCGCAGGCACACGGCTCAGCGCCGTCCCAGCAAACTTTTCACGCGGTTGCGCAGCAGGCGGGCCATGTTGCGGGTCTCGCGGTAGAGGTGCAGCTGCGAGGCGGCCTGGCGGGCGAGGCGGTCGGCATCCGGCGTCAGCCCGATCACCAGCGAGCCCATCGGCTTGCGCTCGCTCCACAGCCGGCTCATCACCGGATGGTCGGGCACGGCGCAGGAATCGGTCATCATGACGTTGGGGTCGTAGAGATGCTGCTTGGTCACCTCGATCATCAACAGCGTGCCCGGCGAATAGGTCGCCAGCGTCTCGTCATAGGCGGTCTTCCAGGTATAGGCGACGCCGGCTTCGACGAAGACGACCAGGCAGGCGATGGTGCGGCCGTCCAGCGTCAGCGAATGGATGCGGCACATGTCGTGTTCGGCCAGCCGGTGCACGGCCTCGCGGGCGAAGGCGGCGCGGTAACGGTCGATGGCCATGGCGGTGCGCTCGCGGCCCTTCCAGCCGGCCGCTTCCAGCGTCAGAAAACTTTCGATGGCGTGACGGATTTCGTCCGGGCCGCGCGCCACGATGTGTTCCAGTTTGCCGAGATCGCCCAGGCGCCGCTTCAGGCGGCGGAATTCGCGATGGTGATGCGCGCGCAGCGACGTCTTCAGATAGGCCTCGCCGTCGAGCGTACTTTCGAGCACCGGCCGATCCTCCTTGCCGGTGGTGACCATTGTCAGGCCGCGTGTCTCGGCAACGGTGGCAAGCACGCTGGCCAACGGGCCGTCTAGCCGCATGTCGGGCAGCACGAAGACCTTTGGCAGCTTCAGGTGCGGCCGCGACAGCATGCCGAAGAAATCCTCGACGACGCCAATGGGGTCGTCGTGGTCGACCAGCGGCGTGCCGATCGGGCCGAACGGGCTCGACCAGGTGCGCATCACCGGAACGCCGAGCGGCACGGCGGGCCGTTCGACCGAGAACGGCACCAGCAGGCGCAGCCGGTTGCGATATTCGTCGCCGTCGCGGATCACCGCCAGCTTGACCTCGCGATCCTCCAGCCGGGGCATGGCCGGCGCCAGGAAGCGCGGGTTGAAGAAGACGTTCGGCTCGATCGTGCGGGTGCACAGATAATCGAGTTCTTCGACCAGCTCGAAGCCGGCCGAGGCCGGATAGATCGCCAGCTTGCGCTGCGGCCGGTTGTTGGCGAGTATCTCGAGATGGGCCGGGTCGGCGTCGCGCGCCAGGCCGGCAAGGCCCGACACCATGGCGCCGGCCGGACCGCCACTGGTTTCCTCGATCAACGGGGTGGCGGCCATCAGGCGGCTCCCCTGGCTGCGGGCATGAAGATCAGCATGACGATACCAAGCTTGCGCCAGACGGTGAAGGACAGCGCGCTCGCCTCGAAGACCATGGCAAGGCTGGTGGCGATTGCGGCCCCCCACAGGCCGAAGAGCGGGATCAGCACTATGTTGAGGCCGATGTTGAAGGCCAGCGTCATGGCGTAGACGGCGGCGCAGATGTTCTGGTTGCCGCTCATCGTCAAAAGGCTTTCGCAGGGGCCGACAGCGGCGCGCGCCACGACGCCGAACACCAGCATGAACAGCAGCGGATAGCCGGCGGTGAATTCCGGGCCGAACAGCACCAGCATGGGCTCGCCGAGCAGCAGCACCAGCAGCGCCATCAACAGCGAGGGCCAGAAGGTCCACGACACCGTCTCGCGGGCAAAGGCGGCGAGCTTTTCCGGTTCGCCATGAGTGAACTGCGCATAGCGCTGGGCGACGCCGGCCTTGACGGAGAAATAGACGAAATGCACCAGCGCCAGCGTCTTGACGGTGGCGAAATAGACGGCGACGTCGTTGGGCTGGAGATAGGCGCCGACCATGAGCACATCGGCGTTGGTGAGCAGGAAGAAGAAGCTTTCGACCAGGAAGATCGGCAGCGAGACGATGAACCACTCGGAAAAATGCACCTTCATCGGCCCAGCCGGGATGTTCTTGCCCATGCGCGAGGTGACGCCGATGAGCTGGGCGAGCGTGGTGGCGTAGGTGGCGGCGATCGAGGCGAAGATCGCGGTGCGGGCGTCAGGCGCGTAACCCATTGCCAACATCAGCGCCATCAGCGCCAGGATCAGCACCGGCCGCACCAGATAGGTCGGCGACAGCGCAAACAGCGCCCAGGAATTGGCGCGCGACTGGCCTTGCAGCAGGTCGCCCATGGCGATCATCGGCAGGCAGAACAGGCCGAGGATGAAGGGGATGACATAGTAGCTCTCGATCCAGTCCGCGCACAGCCAGACGCCCAGTGCGCCAAGTCCGGCGATCGCGGTTGAGGCGATCAGCACGAACAGGCGGCTGGCGACGACTATGCCGCGCAGTTCGTCCAGCATGTTGCGTTCGCGGTATTCGGGGATGAAGCGGATGACCGAGGTGTGGAAGCCGAGGCAGGCAAGGTTGCCGACGATGACCATCGTCACCCAGACAAGGACGAAGATGCCGTATTCGAACGAGCCCATCCAGCGCGCCATCAGCACCTGGCTGATGAAGGCGATGACGGCGCTGACGATGCGAATGGCAAAGGCGATCAGCGACATGCGCCCGGCTTCGCCGCGCTCGTCGGCGGTGAACAGCACCGCATCGATGCGGCCAAGCAGCGGCCCCATGCGCAGCGCCAAGCGCTGCGGCAAGAACCGCCCGGCCGTCGTCGCCGCGGAAAAGCGCACCCCGATATCTCTCCGTTTTCCGCCTCTTTTCAAGGCTTCGGGTGTATCCGAAACACCTTAAGAAAGGGTGGGCAGGTGCGGGTGCACCGAGCGGCCGAGCACAGCCGCGTGTGCAAGGTACGTCAATCGTATGCTAGTCGCAGAACGAAAAGGCGAGCGAACGCCGGGGAAGCTTGGGGAGCCGGGTCGGCGTTGCGCTCGCCCCTCCCCCCGCCAAGGGGGAAGGCCAGGCACCGGGGTGTGTCCGGTGCCCGAGGTGTCACATGGGGAGGGTTACATTCCCTTCATTGCGTCGCACGACACGTTCGGGTTCATGTCGGCGAAGGCGCCGGTCGGGTTCTGTTTCCAGGCCCAGACATGCAGTTCGTAGAACGGCCCAAGGCCGTAGCGGTTGGGGGCGCTGTTGAAATTGAACAGCTGGCCTTCGAGCGAGGCCGGGCCCTTCGAGGTAATGTATTCGACCGCTATCAGCTTCAGGCTGCCGTCGGCCGTCGGCTCGTACATCACCGCCTCGGGCTTGGCGAGATCGACGGCATCGTCCTTGAGATAGGCGCCGTTGACATAGTGGATGCCCATGGCGCCGCCGGTGATGCCGCTGGCGCAAGGGATCGGGGCGTAGCCTTCGGCTGTGGCGGCTGCCACATTTTCGAAGCGGCTGTTGGCGGCGCGCACCTTTTCGGCCAGCGGATTGGCGTCATGTGCCTGGGCGGCAGCACCGGCCGCGATCGAGATGGCGGCCAGGGCCGCAAAGCGTGTCGTCCAAAGAGTTATGGTCATGTTTTTCTGTCCGTTTTGTTGACGCTCGAGGCGACGGCGGCCGATCAGGCCGGCCGAAACGCCAGGGGCGTTGGTTCAAGGATTTGGGGGAACGAGCTTGTCCGTCCCGGTTCATGTGATGGTTATGCAGCTCCGGTTGCCGAGCTTCCGGCCGCCGCTAAAACCCGTGCAAAATCAACGATCCCAAAAGTAGTATTGCCAATATTCCTGCGGAACTTCCCGCTCCGACAGCCCGATGTCGCGCCTCAGATAGTCGCCTTCCGGAGGCAGGCGCCGCCTTTCAGACAGATACGCAGGCAGCTTCGTCGCGAACCGCCATAGACGGCCGAGCAGAGAGGTTGGCCGGCTGGTCTTTCCCAGGACAGGCTCGGTTCCACCGACCGGCAGGCCATCAGGCAGTTCGCCATGGCCGCGAAGGGCAGTTTGATGCTCATCATTGTAGCGATCGAGCGCGCGATCAGAGGTAAAAGTAAGGGTCAAGAACCCGCACCTCCGTGATTTTGTCGACCGGCAGCGAGTTTTTCTGGGCAGTGCTGCGGATCGCTTCGGGCGACGGCGCTTCGTAAATGCAGAAACTTCGCTTCTTGTCGGGTGTGACGAAGGACTGGATCCAGGTGACGCCCTTTTCGGCATTGCGCATGACGACGCCGCCCACCGCCGTGGCGCCAATGTCGGTCATCGGTATGGTGAGGCCGTCCGGAAATGTGCGTTCAATCAAATAGCGAGGCATGGAAGGCTTCCTTTTCCATTGATTCACGCTCGATCGGAGCGCGGCTGGACGTTGACCACGCCGGCCCGGCCCGCGCATCGGAACGATTCCCCATATTTGGCGGGACGATTCCCTATAATGGCGTCGTTCTTTGTGGAAAGGGGCACGGCAATGTGTGCAAAGTCACATTGCCGCGCGTTCTTCACGGGCGAGCGGCCCGCCATGGTGGGAAAACTCCGATCATACGAGACGATGATGATGCTTCTGGAACGGCAGACGCAGCTGCAGCAGTTGGAGACGTTGCTTAGCGATGCAATCAACGGCCATGGCCGCGTCGCGGTGCTGGCGGGCGAGGCAGGCGCCGGCAAGACGGCGCTTGTCGAGGCGTTCGCAGCCCGTGTCGGGCAGAGTGTGGCGATGTTGCGCAGCGCTTGCGAGGATCTGTCGATCCCCGATCCGCTGGGGCCGCTCTACGATCTGGCCCGTGAGGCGCAATGGGCGTTGCCGCGCGCGGTCGACGCCCGGCATGGGCAGAGATTGCCGCTGTTTTCCGATGCGCTCGACGCATTTGCGGCGAAGGGACCGAGCCTGCTTGTGATCGAAGACCTGCACTGGGCCGACGATGCGACGCTCGACTTCGTGCGCTTCCTTGGCCGGCGTATCGCCAACACCCACATCCTGCTGTTGCTCACGGCGCGCACCGACCGCAGCGAAGGACAGATACGCGTGCGCCGCGCGCTGGGCGAAATCCCGGCAGGCAGCGTGGCCCGCATCGACGTGCCGCTGCTCAGTGAGGCAGCGGTGTTGTCGCTTGCCGATGCGGCCGGCCGTGATGGCGACGCCATCTACCGGGCGACCGCGGGCAATGCCTTCTTCGTCACCGAATTGCTGTCAGCCGAAAATGAAACGGCGCTGCCGGCAAGCGTGCGCGACGCCGTGCTGGCGCGGGCCGAGCGATTGTCGCCCGGAGCCCGGGCGATGCTCGATGCGGTGTCGGTGTTTCCGCGGCGGGCCGACGCCTGGGCCTTGCAGGGCCTGTGTGGCGTCGCCAGCGCCGGCCAGCTGGCCGAGTGTGTCGCCAATGGCCTGCTCGATGATCTGGGCGATGGCTACGCCTTCCGCCACGACATTGCGCGGCGCGCCATCGAAATGATGCTGACGACATCACACAGGCGGCAATTCAACCAACGTGCCCTGGCTGCGCTGCTCGAGAATGGCGACGTCTCCAGCGGCCGCCTGGTGCATCATGCGGTCGAGGCCCACAATCTGGCGGCGGTGCGCGAACTTGCGCCGATCGCCGCGCGCGAGGCGTCGCGCGTCGGCGCCCATCGCGATGCCGCCGGCTACTACGAGATCGCCTTGCAGCAGGCCGACAGCCTGCCGGCCACGGAACGTGCGGAACTCTACGAAAGACATGCCTTCGAATGCCACCTCATCGGCAAGATCGCCGACGCGCTCGCGTCGCAGGGACAGGCACGACGACTGCATCAGGCCAACGGCAACAGGCTGAAGGAAGGCGATAGCCTGAGATGGCTTTCCCGACTGAGCGAAATGGGCGACGACCGCGAGGCGGCGGCCGCTTTCGGGGCCGAGGCAGTGGCGATGCTGGAAGCTGCTCCCGCCGGTCCGGAACTCGCCATGGCCTATTCGAACCTTTCCCATCTGGCGATGCTGTCGGAAAGGGTGGAGGACACGCTGTTCTATGGCGAGAAGGCGGCGGCACTGGCCGGGCGCATGAACCGGCCCGACATCGCCTCGCATGCCCTCAACAATGTCGGCTGCGTCGAGCAGTGGCTGGATCCGGCTGCCGGGCGCCAGCGCCTCGACCAAAGCCTTGAAATCGCGCTGCAGGGCAATTTCCAGGAACATGCCGCACGCGCCTTCACCAATCGCGCCTGTTTCGAGATCACCCAGATGAGCTACGACGCGGCGCGGCCGGTGCTTGAGAGCGGCATCCACTATTGCGCCGAAAACGACCTCGGCACATGGCGCGACTATCTCAGGGGCATGCTGGCCGATGTACAGCTGCGCCAGGGCCAATGGGATGAGGCCGCCGCGACAGCAACCGACGTCATCGACAATGAGCGGACAACGACGGTGGGCCGTTTTCCGGCGCTGCTGGCACTGGCGAAACTGCGCCTGAGGCGCGGCGATCCGTCGGCCGAGCCCTTGTTTGCCGAAATGGCGCGGTTCGTCGGAAGTGGTGCGGACCTGCAGATGCTGAGTTCATACGCAGCGCTGATGGCGGAGCAGGCATGGCTGGGGCTGACCGACAAAGAGGAGGCGCTGGCGCTGATCGCGCGCGCCGAAACGCCGGTGCGCTCGCGCGCCCATGTCGGCGAGCTGGCGCTGTGGCGAACATTGCTCGCTCCGGACATGCCGGCCGGCGATACCGCCGATATGGCCACCCCATACCGACTGCTTTTGACCGGCGACTGGCGTTCGGCTTCGGCATTGTGGGCCGAATTGAATGCGCCGTACGAACGCGCTCTGGCGCTCATCCTTGGCGATGAAGAGGGGCAGCGGCTGGCGCTGGATATCTTTGACGGCCTGGGGGCAAGGCCGGCTGCCCAGCGCCTGCGCGATATCATGCGCAAGAACGGCATTGGCGGCATTGCCCGCGGCCCGCGCCGGTCGACACGCGCCAACGTGGCCGGCCTCACCTTGCGCCAGATGCAGGTGCTGCAGCTGATCGAACGCGGCTTGTCCAACAAGCGGATCGCCGAGCAGTTGACGATTTCGCCGAAGACGGTCGATCACCACGTCTCGGCGGTGCTGGGCAAGCTGGATGCGGTGTCGCGCGGCGAAGCGACCGCCGCGGCGCGCGATTCCGGGTTGTTGTGAGATACCAAGAGGTTTCGCTGTTTTAGCGAGGGGGACAAAGGCCAGCGCTGGCGCTGCCCCTCATCCGGCCCTGCGGGCCACCTTCTCCCCGTGGAACGGGGAGAAGGAAGAGGATGTTACGCAAACGCGCCGTGGCAGTGCTTGTATTTCTTGCCGGAGCCGCAGGGGCAGGCTTCGTTGCGGCCGACTTTGCCCCAGGTCGCCTGGTTGTTTGGATCACGATCCTCGGGAGCGACGATGGCGTTGCTCTCCTGGCGGACCAGAAGTGCGGTCTCGCCGCCCTGGAAGTCGTCCTCGCCAGTGGTGCCGTCAATGTGGCTGCCGAACATGTCGGGCGCTTCGGGCGGCGGCGCTTCGGCGGCCTGGCGAACCAGTTCGACGCGCATCAATTGCGCGGTGACGGCCTGGCGCAGATTGCCGAGCAGTGCCTGGAACAGCTCAAACGCCTCGCCCTTGTATTCCTGCAGCGGATCGCGCTGGGCGTAGCCGCGGAAGCCAACGACCGAACGCAGATGGTCGAGATTGACGATGTGCTCGCGCCACAGATGGTCGAGCGTCTGCAGCACCACCGAACGTTCGACATAGCTCATCACGTCGGGGCCGAACCGCTCGGCGCGCTCCTTGGCGGCGGCGTCGGCGGCCTCGGTCAGGCGCTCGCGGATGTCGTCCTCGGCAATGCCTTCTTCCTTGACCCAGTCCTCGACCGGCAGATCGAGATTGAGGAATTCGGCGACTTCGGCCTTGAGGCCGGCGACGTTCCACTGCTCGGCATAGGCATTTTCGGGGATGTTCTTGGTGACGATCTCCTCGATGACGCCTTCGCGCATCTCGGCGATCGTCTCGGACAGGCCTTCGCCGTCCATCAATTCGATACGCTGCTCGAACACCACCTTGCGCTGGTCGTTCGACACGTCGTCGTATTTCAACAGGTTCTTGCGGATGTCGAAGTTGCGCGCCTCGACCTTCTTCTGCGCCTTTTCGAGCGCCTTGTTGATCCACGGATGGATGATGGCCTCATCTTCCTTGAGGCCGAGCTTCTGCAGCATGCCGTCCATGCGCTCGGAACCGAAGATGCGCATCAGATCGTCCTGCAGCGACAGGAAGAATTTCGAACGGCCGGGGTCGCCCTGGCGGCCGGAACGGCCACGGAGCTGGTTGTCGATGCGGCGCGATTCATGGCGCTCGGTGGCGAGCACGTAGAGGCCGCCGGCGGCCAGCGCCTTGTCCTTCAGGCGCTCGACATCGGCAATGATTTCCTTTTCGCGCGCCTCGCGCTCGGGGCCCGCAGGCATGTCGCCCAGTTCGTCCTCGATGCGCATCTCGGCGTTGCCGCCGAGCTTGATGTCGGTGCCGCGTCCCGCCATGTTGGTGGCGATGGTGATGGCGCCGGGCTTGCCGGCCTGGGCGACGATGGCCGCCTCGCGCTCGTGATGGCGGGCGTTCAGCACCTCGAAATCCTTGAACCCTTCCTTGCGCAGGCGCTCGGCCAGCTGCTCGGATTTTTCAATGGAGGTGGTGCCGACCAGCGTCGGCTGGCCCTTGGCGCGCGCTTCCTTGATTTCCTTGACGATCGCCTTGTACTTCTCCTCGACTGTCCGGTAGACCTCGTCGTCCTCATCCTTGCGGATAACCGGCAGATTGGTCGGGATCTCGGTGACTTCGAGGCCGTAGATGTTGCCGAACTCCTCGGCCTCGGTCAGCGCCGTGCCGGTCATGCCGGACAGCTTCTTGTACAGGCGGAAATAGTTCTGGAAGGTGACGGAGGCCAGCGTCTGGTTTTCCGGCTGGATCGCCACATGCTCCTTGGCTTCGAGCGCCTGGTGCAGGCCTTCCGAATAGCGGCGGCCCGGCATCATGCGGCCGGTGAACTCGTCGATGATGACGATCTCGCCGTTGCGCACGATGTAGTCCTTGTCCTTCTGGAACAGCCGGTGCGCCTTCAGCGCGTTGTTGACGTGGTGAACGATGGCGACGTTCTCGACGTCATAGAGCGACTCGCCCTTGAGCAGCCCGGCCGCGCGCAGCAGGTTTTCCAGCTTCTCGGTGCCTTCCTCGGTGAAGATCGAGGTCTTCTGCTTCTCGTCGATCTCGTAGTCTGCCGGGTCGAGCTGCAGCATGAAGGCGTCGATGGTGTTGTACATCTCCGAACGGTCCTCGAGCGGACCGGAAATGATCAGCGGCGTGCGCGCCTCATCGACCAGGATGGAATCGACTTCGTCGACGATCGCGTAATTGTGGCCGCGCTGCACCATCTGGGCGCGCTCATATTTCATGTTGTCGCGCAGATAGTCGAAACCGAGCTCGTTGTTGGTGGCGTAGGTAACATCGGCGGCGTAGGCGACGCGGCGCTCCTCATCGGAGAGACCATGGACGATGACGCCGACCGAAAGGCCGAGGAATTTGTAGACGCGGCCCATCCATTCGGAGTCGCGCGTGGCGAGGTAGTCGTTGACGGTGACGACGTGGACGCCCTTGCCGGCCAGCGCGTTGAGATAGACGGGCAGGGTGGCGACCAGCGTCTTGCCCTCGCCGGTGCGCATTTCGGCGATGCCGCCATTGTGCAGCACCATGCCGCCGATCAGCTGCACATCGAAGGGGCGCATGCCGAGCACGCGGCGCGCCGCCTCGCGGGCGGTGGCGAAGGCCGGTATCAGCAGGTCATCGAGGGTGGCGCCGTTGGCGATATCCTGGCGGAATTTTTCCGTGCGCGCCTGAAGTTCGGCGTCAGACAACGCCCGCATCTCGTTTTCCATGGCGTTGATCGCCTCGACACGCGGCCGGGTCGCCTTGACGCGGCGATCATTTGAGGAGCCGAAAACCTTACGGGCGAGACCGCCGAGACTGACCATCCAATGGTCCTTTCGATAGAATTCTCAATCTTGAGATGAGCGCCGGCCGGCCCCATCAATTCCGCGTGAAACGCAGACAAACGCAAAAAGCGCCCGGAAAACGGTTCTGGACGCAAAGTCGTTGGACAGATAAGAGGGGGCTCAACTGATGTCAACGCCGCGTTAGCCCTATGGGCAGCGCCAAATTCCGCCACAATCCGGCTGATCTGCAAGCCCGACCAATCCCCCTTGGAGTTAATCTTGATGTCCTTACTGTTTCGCCGTGCGTCGCTCGCCAGCCTTGGCCTGGTCTTCGGCCTGTCGGCTCTTTCGCTGTCGCCTGTCATGGCCCAGGAAGCCGCTCCCGCACCGGCCGATGCTGCAGCGCCCGCCGCCGCCCCCGTCGATCCCAACGCGGTCGTCGCCACCGTCAATGGCGAGAAGCTGACCGAGGCGGACCTTGGGCTTGCCGAGGGTGAGCTGTCGCAGCAGTTCGCGCAGTTGCCGCCCGAGCAGCGCCGCGCCGCCGCCCTTTCCGCGGCCATCGAGATCCGCGTCATGGCCGCCCAGGCAGTCACCACCGGGCTCGACAAGGATCCCGAATTCCAGCGCCGCATGGCGTTCCTGCAGCAGCGCGCGCTGCATGGCGAGATGGTCGAAAAGGGCGTCGTCGACAAGGTTACCGACGCCGAGGTGCGTGCCCGCTACGACCAGGAAATCGCCAGCACGCCGCCGGTCAATGAGGTTCATGCCCGTCACATCCTCGTGAAGACGAAGGAAGAAGCCGAGGCGATCATCAAGCAGCTCGACGGCGGCGCCGATTTCCAGAAGCTCGCCAACGAGCACACCAGCGATCCCTCGGGCAAGACCAATGGCGGCGATCTCGGCTGGTTCGGCCCGGGCCAGATGGTGCCGGAATTCGACAAGGCGGCATTCGCGCTCGACGTCGGCAAATACACCAAGGAGCCGGTGCAGTCGCAGTTCGGCTGGCACGTCATCAAGCTCGAGGACAAGCGCACCAAACAGCCGCCGGCGTTCGACGACGTCAAGGACCAGGCCAAGCAGGCGGTCATCCGCGACAAGTATTTTGCGCTGGTCAAGCAGCTGCGCGGCGCCGCCAAGGTCGAAATCCCGGACGCCAATTTGAAGAAGGCCGTCGACACGATGGAAGCCGGCAAGTAGGCCAGCGTCGAAAAGCATACAAAAGGGCGCCGTTTGGCGCCCTTTTCGTTTCGAGCCTTGGCTGGCGGAAAGTCAGCGATAGTGGGTAGAAGCCTTGAACGCAGCCGGATCGGCTGCGGCAAGGGCACCGGTGAATTCGGGGATGCGCACCAGAAGCATCATCGCCCAGAACAGCGGCCAGTCCGTCCAGCGGCAAAACGACGTGCCGACGGCCTGCGCCGTCTGCCGGTTTTCCTTGAAGGATGTTTTCACCGCCCGCCAGGCGAGGCCCAGCCTCGAACGTCGGCCCTTCGTCAGCAGATCCATGCGCGCGTATTGGTAGCCCTTGTTGCGCCTGACATCCCAGATGAAGCCCAGGCCCTCATAGGCGTGGATCGAAACCGCCTCGGTGGCCACCTCCATGGCCACGCCATCCCTGAGCATCGCGTGCTGCCGCAGATGCGAGGAGACGAAAGGTCCGTGGTCGGCTTCGAAGCGATAGCGTTCGAGAACCAGCCGTCGGTACAGAGCGCCATTGTTGCTGACATGGATGATCTGGCCGTTGCGGTTGCGGCGCTCAATGAAGCCGCGGTCGAGCAGCGACATCACCCGCATCATCATGGTGTCCTTGCCGTAAGTGGTGCGGCCGGAAATCGCATCGATCTTCGGGTTTTTCACGACAGCTTCGTAAAGGATCGCCAGCCATCCGGGCCGCGTCAGGCAATCGGCCTCGACCACGGCGACGAGGTCATGGCGGCAGTAGGCGAGTGCTGCGTCTTTCAGTTGCGAGGACTCGTCGCTGTCATGCGTCGCGACGATCACCGAAGGGCAGGAGAAGGCCGGCTTTCCGGACAGTTCCGCTTCGGTCGCCGATGCGTGGCCATGCGGCAGCATGAGGATGATTTCAGCCGGAACGCCGCGTGCATCCTGCGCATAGGCGCGCACTGCCCGGCGCAGTTCCTCGTCGCCATCCGGCGTCAGATAGTCGGAAACGATGATCAGGCTGACGGGCAGCACGGGCGATGTAATTTCGGTCAAGTCGCCCCCCGGCGATTGTCAGCGATTGCGAGAGATCCCTCTCAGGACATAACCGACCGTGGTATGTATTGCCATCTCATCTTCGTCGAGCCGGTTGGTCAGCAAATGTTTCCAAGCATAGGAGGCGACGAGATCGGCGACCAGTACCGCATCGATGTCGGCGGCGACGTCGCCTCTCGCCTTGGCGCGCTCGATGATCCGCGCGGTGTGGGACCGACGCCCATCGGCATAGCCAGTCAGGGCCGCCGCCGCCGCTTCATCCGACTGGGCCTCGGCGATCAGTGAGCGGAATACGCTGCCCGAGGATGTGTCGCGCCAGTGCGCGAAGAGGTTTTGAAGGAAACCGACGAGATCGTCTTCAAGATTGCCGGTATCGGGGACGGCGACGCGCTTTTGCCGCTTGTAGACCTCCAGCAGCAGGGCCGCCTTGCTCGGCCACCAGCGATAGATCGTGGGTTTGCCGGCACGTGCACGCCGCGCGACGGCTTCGATCGAGAAACCGGCATAGCCGGCTTCGATCAGCACCGCTTCGGCAGCCTCGAGAATGGCCTCGGCACTGTCGGGATTGCGCCGCGCCCCGATCGATCTGCGCGCCGGATCCTCGCCCATGTCTGTCCTCGCCAACACTTTCGCCGGCAATATAGGTGAGCCGGAGGTCAAACGAAACGGCCCGTTTTGTCGATGTGAATGCCATCGATCGCGCACGGCGCATGCCGGATGCGGTGCGCGCTCACCGGATGCGGCGCGCGCTCACCGGCCAATGATGCTCATTGCATCGCTGCCAGCGTCTCCGACGCGACGCGCCAGCCGTCTTGGACCTTCACGAGTTCGAGCGTGACGCGTGTCTTGCCGGTATAACGCGCCGTCGACTTGTCCTTCGGCTCATAGTCATAGCTCATCTTGAAAACCACTTCCGCGCCACCGTCGCCATGCGGGGTCACCTGAAGGGTGCCGGGTTCAAGGCCGAGCGACCATGATGCCCATTGCGCGAACCAGTCGACCTTCGCCTTGATCAGCGCCTCGGTGTCGTAAGGTTTGCCGAAGATGGTGACGGATGGCCCGTAAACCCGCTTGACCGCGTCGGGGATGTCCCGGGTGTCAGGCGCCAGATAATCGTCACGCAGGAATTTCTCGATGGCGGTCTTGTCGTCGCCGACGGAGCGTTCGAGTGCCGCGACCTTTGTCTCGGGCGCCGGAGCGGCGGTGGGCTTCGGCTGCGCGACCGTTTCACCGCCGGGCACGAACTCAAACCGCTCGAGCAGCGAACCCTGTTCCCAGGGGCGCTGTCCCTCCCGGGTTTCGGAAACCACGTCGCGGCGCACCGCGATCATCATGTCGTTGATGCTCTGGCCGGGTTCGGCCATGTGCCGCAGCAATGCGGCGGCAAACGGCGAATTGCGCCCCGTTCCATCCATAGCGACAGCGCCCGGCGCGGTCGAGAAGGCGATGAAGGAGCCGCGCGTCGAATCGAACTGCGCCAGGCCGGCAAGCGCCGTCGCCGAGCGCGTGGTGGCGGTGCGGCTCAGACTGCGGGCAAAGGGATTGTTGCGGCAGGCATCGAGGAACACCAGGCTGACCTTGGTCTGCTGTTCCATGATGTCGAGGACTTCGTCGATCGGCACGGCTTCGAGCTGCAGTTTGACCGGCATGTCGAGCCGGGCGTCGACCGGCACGATATAGTTGCGCCCTTCGACCTGCAGGCCATGGCCGGCATAATAGAACAGCCCGACGCCCGCACCTTGTAGCGCATCGGAAAATTCGCCGATCTTGCGCTCGAGTTCACGCTTGCCGAGATCGTTGCCCTCGATGACGTCGAAGCCGATCGAGCGCAGCTTGCCGGCAATGTCGAGCGCATCGTTGACCGGATTGGTGAGCGTGCCGGCCTCGGCATAGGTGCCGTTGCCGATGACCAACGCCACGCGCCGTTCGGGCTGCGCATCGGCGCTCAGGAGCAAAAGCCCCATAAACGCCACCGCCAAGATCACCAGCCTGCCCATGGGACTGATCATAACGCCAGAGGCTGCGCCGACGCCAACGGATTTGAAATGCAAGCTTAACCCAAGGTGGCTTGCCGGCGCCGACGGCCAAGAAAACGCCCTTGCGCCGGGCCGTGGTATCGGGCAAACCGGCCTTCCCCAGCGTTTTCCCGTCGCCCGAGGTCTCCAATGTCCGCAACGATTTCGCCGCTCGCGCCGAAGAAATATCCCAAAATGCCTGCCATTGAGGGCGTGCGCATCGCCACCGCCGAGGCCGGGATCAAGTACAAGAACCGCACCGACCTCTTGGCCATGGTCTTCGATGCCGGCACCGCTGTCGCCGGCGTGTTCACGAAATCGAAATGCCCCTCGGCGCCGGTCGATTTCTGCCGGCAGAACCTTGGCGCCGGCAAGGCGCGGGTGCTGGTCGTCAACTCCGGCAACGCCAACGCCTTCACCGGCAAGAAGGGCCGCGCCTCTACCCAACTGACCGGCGAGGCGGCGGCCAAGGCTGCAGGCTGCACCCCAGGCGAAGTGTTCCTCGCCTCCACCGGCGTCATCGGCGAGCCGCTCGACACCAGCAAATTCAGCCATCTGCTGGCTGGGCTGGTCAAGGACGGCAAGCCGGACCTTTGGACCGAAGCGGCCAAGGCCATCATGACCACCGACACCTATCCGAAAGTGGCGACCGCGACGGTCAAGCTCGGCGACGCCGACGTCATCATCAACGGCATTTCCAAGGGCGCCGGCATGATCGCGCCCGACATGGCGACGATGCTGTCCTTCATCGCCACCGACGCACCGATCGCCGCCCCCGTGCTGCAGGATTTGTTGTCGCGCGGCACGGCCAAGACCTTCAATGCGGTCACCGTCGACAGCGACACCTCGACCAGCGACACGCTGCTGTTGTTCGCCACCGGTGCCGCCGCCAAGCGCGGCGCGCCCGCCATCAGCGATCCCAAGGATGCGCGCCTCGGCGCCTTCCGCCGCGCGCTCGGCAAGGTGCTGAAATCTCTGGCGCTGCAAGTGGTGCGCGACGGCGAGGGCGCCCGCAAGCAGGTCGAAGTCACCGTTACTGGCGCGAAATCCGCGCGCTCGGCCAAGCGCATCGCGCTGTCGATCGCCAATTCGCCGCTGGTCAAGACGGCGGTTGCCGGCGAGGACGCCAATTGGGGCCGCGTCGTCATGGCCGTCGGCAAGGCCGGCGAACCGGCCGACCGCGACCTTCTGTCGATCTGGTTCGGCGACAACCGGCTGGCGCATGAAGGCGAACGCGATCCAGGCTACTCCGAGGAAGCGACCTCGGCCTATATGAAGCGCGACGACATCCGCATCCGCGCCGATATCGGTATCGGCCGTGGCAAGGCGACGGTGTGGACCTGCGACCTCACCAAGGAATATGTCGCCATCAATGGCGATTACCGGAGCTGATGGAATTGGCTTCCAGGCATCCGGCAAGCATGCTCGCCATCGTGCGCCGCTACGAGGCGGCGGGTTTTCGCGCCTGGCCGGCGGCGGCTGTCCACTATGACGGCACCTGGGTGGTGCGGCTGACGGCCGGCCATCCGGCCAAGCGGCTGAACTCGGTCAACCCGCTCGATCCCGGCGATACCCAGCACATTGCCGAGCGCATCGGCCGCGCCAGCCGGCGCTTCGACGCCTATGGCAGGCCGCTGACCTTCCGCATCTCGCCGCTGTCAGGGCCGGACCTGGCCAGGCATCTCGACAATGAGGGCTGGAGCACATTCGACGAATCGCTGGTGATGCGGCTGCCGCTGGCGGACGCGCAGCTGGCGCTGGCCATGGACCAGATACCGCTGAAGGATATCAGCCGCTTTCTTGGTGCGTCGCTCAAGGTCAGCGGCTCGGATCCATCGCTGCGGCCGGGGCTTTCGGAAATCATCGGCGCGATTCAACCCGAGGTCGGGCTGTTTGCACTTGAGGAAGGGGCCGACCCGCTGGCGGTGCTGATCTGCGTCCATGACGGCGATCTTGCCGGCCTGTTCGAGATCGCCACCGACAAATCGGCGCGCAACAAGGGTCACGGGCGCAACCTGATCCTGTCGGCGCTGAAGTGGGCCAGGCTGCGCGGGGCGCGGGAAGCCTGGCTGCAGGTCGAGGCCGGCAATGCGCCGGCGCTGGCGCTCTATCGGTCGCTCGGCTTCGAGGAAGTCTATCGCTACCACTATCGCCGGCCGCCCGGCGCATGAGCCAGATTCTCACCGGCAAACGCCTGCTCCTGGTCGCCGCCTGCGCGCTGGTTGATACCGATGGCCGCGTGCTTCTGGCGCAGCGGCCAGAAGGCAAGCAGCTTGCCGGCCTGTGGGAGTTCCCGGGCGGCAAGGTCGAGCCCGGCGAGACGCCGGAACAATGCCTGATCCGCGAACTGCAGGAAGAGATCGGCATCGAGACCGACATACCGTGCCTGGCGCCGCTGACCTTCGCCAGCCATTCCTACGATGATTTCCATCTCTTGATGCCGCTCTTCGTCTGCCGTCGCTTTCGCGGCATCGCGCAGCCGAAAGAGGGGCAGGTGCTGAAATGGGTGCGGCCGAAGCAAATGCGGGACTATCCGATGCCGCCTGCCGACGCACCGCTGATCCAGTTCCTCATCGACCTGTTGTGAGCAGAAGCCATTTCGCCGGCCTGATTTAACCAGCGTTAATGGAAGATTTATCTCGTCGTGAAAAATTGCGGCAAAGCGGATTCGCCGGGAGCGATTGCATGAGCCTCGACAGGGAATGGGACTCGATCCGGCCGGATCGCAGCTTTCGCGCCGCCAATGCCGGTATGAGCATATTGCGCATCACGCTGCTGTTCGGCTCGGCTGCGGTGGCGCTGGCCCTGATTGCGGTCCCGGTCCTCGACAAACAGACGCGATCGTCCAGCCGCGATCCCTTTACAAGCGGCCTGGACACGATGAACACCGGCTCGGTCGGCGCGCGCGCCACCTATACGCTGCGCAGAAGCGTGCTGCAGCCCTCACCCAGTTCGGTCTGCATCATCCGCCCCGACGGTCAGCGCAGCGGCGACTGCTGACGAAGAAGGTCAACAAAAGCTTATTGATTTCCTTAACGCAGGCCCCGTTTCACCGCCCGTTAAGCTTGTGCCGTTAACCTTTCTTAACAGGTCGGCGGTATGGTCGTGACAAGAGGGATCGACGATCATGAAGACATTGTTGCAACGATTTTTGGAAGATGAAACAGGCGCTACGGCCATTGAATATGGCCTGATTGTCGCCGTGCTGTCGCTTGCCATCGTCGGCGGCATCGGCAAGGTCAGCAATGCGATCCAGTTTCTATTCAGCGACACCAATAGCAAGCTAGCCAACGCCTTCGCCGAGCACTGATCCGGAGCGGCGTCACCGCCCGCCGGGATTTTCCAGTATGGTCTTCAGCGAGACCTTCGCGGAGCCCGGTTTCAAAGGCTTTTGCTGCGAGGCATCGGGTGCCCAACCCGACATCCAGACAACAGAGAAACTTGCCCTGATCCGGCCATCGGTGTCCGAAAAGCGTTCGGCATAGATTTCGGCTGCACGGGCAAACAGCTTTCGCGCACCCGGCCGCCGGCTGCGATCGGTCAGCGCGCTGGTTTCGCCCATCGCCCTGAGATCGGCGGTGAGGTCGAACAGCGTGTCGTAACGCACGGTCACCGTTTCGACGTCGGCCACCGGCAGCGCAAGGCCAGCGCGCTGCAGCAGTGCGCCGGCGTCGCGGACATCGGTGAAGGGGATGACACGCGGGCTGGCGCCGCCATAAAGCTCGGTCTCGGCAGCGAGCAGGCTTTCGCGAAGTTCGGAAAGTGTGCCGGCGCCGGCGAAGGCGCCGAGGAAAAGCCCGTCGGGTCGCAAAGCACGGCGGATCTGCACCAGCATGCCGGGAATGTCGTTCATCGCCTGCAAAGACAGAAGCGAGACGGCGAGGTCGAGGCTTTCGGGCTGGAACGGCACGGTCTCCAGCGGTGCCACCAGCCCTGGCCGGCCGGCCAGAAACGCTGCGTCCGCTTCGACGCGCACAATTTCTGCTGCCTTGCCGCTTGCAGCAACCACATCCGCCGCGGCCGGCGTCTGGCAAAACAGCACGGCGGCCTTGCCGAACCGGCGTTCGACCGCGCCGAGCCGGTCAGCGAGATCTTCCGCTGCCCGCCGCATCAGAAAATCGGCGCCAGCCACGGGGTGGGCCAACGCCCTGCGCTTGCGCGCCAGCCAGAGCTCTGTATCGATGATGGGCTGCAAGGCAAACAATCCCTGTCTGTCCGCCTTGTGATATCGTGGCGCGGACGACAAACCACGTGGCCGATCCGGTGATGGAGATCAAGAGCCTCGCTCAAACGATGTTGGACTGGCCGGCACGGGTGCTGTTCCCGCCGGTCTGCGCCGGCTGCCGCAGGCATGTCTCTCGGCCCGGTGTTTTATGCGGCGCCTGCTGGCCCAAGCTCAGGCTCTTGGAGCGGCCATGGTGCGCGGTGATGGGTACGCCATTCACCCACGACATGGGCGAGGGGTTCCTGTCGGCCGAAGCGATCGCCGATCCGCCGCCTTTCGAGCGGGCGCGGGCGGCCGTGGCCTATTCGGGGGTTGCCCGCCAGATGGTGCAAGGGCTGAAATACCAGGACCGCACTGATCTTGCGCCATGGATGGCGCGCTGGATGCTGCGCGCCGGCGCCGAACTGATCGCGGATGCCGATGTCGTCGTGCCGGTGCCGCTGCACTGGCGGCGCTTTTTCAGGCGACAGTTCAACCAGTCGGCGGAACTGGCAAGGGCTGTTTCGCAGCTCAGCGGGGTGTCTTTCTCGCCCTCGGCGATCCGGCGCGTCAAGCTCACGCGCCAGCAGGTCGGGCTGGAGCGGCAGGAGCGCGAGGACAATGTGCGCGCCGCCTTCCGCGTGCCCACGGAAGCAGAAATCGAGATCGCCGGCCGCCGCGTGCTTCTGGTCGACGATGTCTACACCACGGGCGCCACCGTGCGCTCGGTCGCCAAGGCATTGAAAAAAGGCGGCGCCGGAGCGGTCGACGTGCTGACCTTCGCGCGTGTCCTGCCGGGGGACTTTCGGGCAGACGAGTCCGCGACTATATAAGATCAGGGAAAGACAGGATTGCAGACTGATGCTCGATGTGACGATCTATACCCGCATGATGTGCGGCTATTGCGCGGCGGCCAAGCGGCTGCTCGACCGCAAGGGTGTCGCCTACACCGAGCATGACGCATCCTTCTCGCCGGAATTGCGCCAGGAAATGATTTCGCGGGCGCACGGGCGAGCCACTTTTCCGCAGATTTTCATTGGCGACACGCATGTCGGCGGCTCCGACGAACTCCACGAACTGGAGGCGCGGGGACAGCTGGACAGGTTGCTTGCCGACGGCTCGACGACACAGAGGGCATGATGATGGGTGTTTTCAAGGCGGCGGCGATCCAGATGCGTTCGGGCGAAAGCCCCGAGCGCAACGCGGTCGATCTGGAGCGGCTGGTGCGTGAGGCGGCAAGCCTGGGTGCTACCTACATCCAGACCCCGGAAATGACCGGCGCGCTGATCCGCGACAAGGAAGCCAGGTCCGCCTCCTTCACTTCGGAAGATAAGGACATCATCGTTTCGACCGCGCGCAAGCTCGCCGGTGAACTCGGCGTCTTCCTGCATATCGGCTCGACCGCCATCCTGCGTGCCGACGGCAAGCTCGCCAACCGCGCACTGCTGTTTGGACCGGACGGCGCCACGCTTGCCACCTACGACAAGATCCACATGTTCGATGTCGACCTCGACAATGGCGAGAGCTGGCGCGAATCCGCTGCCTATGAGCCGGGAACCGAGGCCGTCGTCACCGAGATCGATGGCGCGAGGCTCGGCTTTGCCGTCTGCTACGATCTGCGCTTTCCGCAGTTGTTCCGCGCCGAGGCGCTGGCCGGCGCCGATCTTTTGTCTGTTCCCGCCGCCTTCACCCGCCAGACCGGCGAGGCCCACTGGCACGTGCTGCTGCGGGCCCGCGCCATCGAGAACGGCGCTTATGTCGTTGCCGCGGCCCAGGGCGGATTGCATGAGGACGGCCGTGAGACGTTCGGCCATTCGCTGATCGTCGATCCGTGGGGCCGCATCATTGCCGAGGCGGCGCATGCCGAGCCTGGCGTGATCGTCGCCGAGATCGACACAGCACAGTCGTCGGCCGCGCGCAAAAAGATCCCCAATCTCAAGAACGCGCGCGACTTTGCCGTCAATGCCGGCACGGCCGAGGCGCCCCGGCTCAGAGGTGCAGCTTCGTGATCCGCTTTGCCCTGATCTGCGAGCATGAGCACGAGTTCGAGGGCTGGTTTCGCAGCAATGACGATTTCGACACGCAGAAGAAGCGTGGCTTCGTCGACTGCCCGAGCTGCGGTTCGCACAAGGTGCAAAAGGCGCTGATGGCGCCGGCCGTCTCCACCGCCCGCAAGCAGGAGACAATCGCGCTGGCCATGGGCGAAGCGCAGAAGCAGGCGTTGGCGCAGCTGAAGGCGATGGCCGAGAAGGTGCGCGAGAATGCCGATTATGTCGGCGACAAATTCGCCGAGGAGGCGCGCAAGATCCATTTCGGGGAAACCGATGCGCGCGGCATCTATGGCGAAGCGACGCTGGACGAAGCCAAGAGCCTGGCCGAGGACGGCATCGAGTTCATGCCGATCCCGAGTTTTCCCGACGAACGGAACTGAGTTCCATGACCAGGCCGCAACGGCTCCGGAAGGCTGAGCGGCGGTCTGGACGGAACGATGCCAAAGGGGCTTCCGGCCAGCCGAATTGACTGTTCCTTTCCCGGCTGCTGCCGATCTCCCCTTGGCTCGGCTGTTCAGCCTGCATTCGCTATCAATTTCTCGAGCAACTGAGCCAGCGTCTCCCGCTCGGCGCTGCTGAGGCCGGCGAGGATTTCATGTTCGTTGGCGACATGGGCGCTAACTGCGTCGTCGATCAAGGCGAGACCCTTTTCGGTCAGTTGCACGACAATGCCGCGCCGGTCGTTGGGGTGGGGGCCGCGCAGGATCAATCCTGCCTTTTCCAGCCGGTCGAGCCGGTTGGTCATGGCCCCCGATGTCACCATCGTCGCCTCGTAGAGCGCGGTCGGCGTCAGCGCATAGGGCTGGCCGGACCGGCGCAACGTCGCCAGCACGTCGAATTCGCCGGCTTGCAGACCGAAGCGGGCAAACAGCGGCGCGAGGCGTTCGCGGGCAATCAGCGACGAGGCTTCGTTCAATCGGCCGAGCACCAGCATCGGCGTAACATCCAGGTCCGGCCGCTCCCGCGCCCACTGCTCGACCGCCTTTGCCGCGCGATCCATTTGTCTCACCATTAAATATCTTGACGTTAAGAATCTTTGCGTTATGTTACCTCAAGATACAGGACCGACGGAGTGCCGCAAGTGCCAATTTCGCAAGTGAGTGGACGGGACCATCCGATGAAATTTCTCTGGGGATCGGCACCCGGCTTGCTAGTGGTCACCGGTGGCCTGCTCGGTCTGACCTTGCCATTCGGCAAGCTGGCGACGGTGGCCGGCGTTCCTGCCATGGTCTGGGCCTTCGTCATCTCGTTCGGCGCCGGCGGTGTCCTGTTGTGCGCGCTGCTCGCCGGCGGACAGCGCATGCGGCTCACTCCGCACAGGCTGCGTTATTTCTTCATCACCGCGGCCGTGTCCTATGCCGGGCCAAATCTCTTGATGTTCTCGGCCATGCCGCATCTCGGCGCCGGCTACACCGGCATCATGTTCACGCTGTCGCCGGTCATCACGCTGGTGTTTTCGATCCTGCTCGGCGTCAGGCGGCCCAACATGCTCGGCGTCGCAGGCATTGCCGTCGGCTTCATCGGCGCAGTCATGGTGGCGATGACGCGCGGCGAGGCCGGCCAGCCGGCCGACTTCTTCTGGGTGCTGGTCGGGCTCATGATCCCGGTCAGCCTTGCCGCCGGCAACATCTACCGCACCGTAGACTGGCCGGAAGGCACCGGTCCGATCGAGCTTGCCGTCGGCAGCCATCTGGCCTCGGCAACGCTGCTGTTGGTCGGGATTCTCGCGCTGTTCGGCGTCGGCGCATTCGCCCCGCTCGGCGCTGTGCCGCTGGTCGTTGTGGCGCAGGTTGCGTCCGCTTCGGCGATGTTTGCCTTCTTCTTCCGGCTGCAGGCGGTGGGCGGCCCGGTCTATCTCAGCCAGATCGGCTATGTGGCGGCGGCCGTCGGCCTGTTCGCCGGCACGATCTTCCTCGGCGAGCACTACCAACTGCTGACCTGGGCCGGAGCAGTCATCATCACCATCGGCGTGATCATCACCACCAAGGCGCAGAACCAGAAGGCGTAAGGGGTCAGACCGACCCCTTCTCGGCCAGCACCATGTAGTTGACGTCCATGTCCTTGGAGCGCTGCCAGCGGTCGGCGAGCGGGTGGTAGATGACGCCGGTGCGGTCGATGACGGTCATGGCGGCGTTGCCCAGCGCCTTTTCCAGCTCTTCGGGCCGCACCAACTTGCCGAACTGGTGGGTACCGCGCGGCAGCCAGCGCAGCACGTATTCGGCGCCGATGATGGCCAGACCGAGAGCCTTCAGCGTTCGGTTGATGGTGGCCACGAACATGATGCCGCCAGGCTTCACCATCTCGCCGCACTTGCCGATGAACAGGTCGATGTCGGCGACATGCTCGACCACTTCCATGTTGAGGATGACGTCGAATTTCTCGCCGGAATCGGCAAGGTCTTCCGCGGTCGTTGCGTGGTAATCCACCGTCACCCCGACTTCGGCCGCGTGCAGCTTCGCCACCTCGATGTTGGTTGCCGATGCGTCGGCGCCGACCACTTCGGCGCCAAGCCTGGCCATCGGCTCGCACAACAGCCCGCCGCCGCAGCCTATGTCGAGGAAGCGCAGGCCTTCGAACGGCCGCGCCGCCCGCGGGTCACGACCGAAACGCGCCGCCACCTGGTCGCGGATATAGGCAAGCCGAACCGGGTTGAACTTGTGCAGCGGGCGGAATTTGCCGTTCGGGTTCCACCATTCGGCGGCAAGGGCGGAGAAGCGTTCGACTTCTCCGGCATCGATCGTCGATCGACGGGGCTCTGGCATGGGGCGGGTCTCCTAGAGCTCTTTTATTCGGGCGCAATTTCGGACGGAAAACCGGGTCCCACTTTTCCTAGAATTGCTTGGGAGCGATAGGAAGTCGGGTGTGAGGCCGGGAATGTCAAGGCAACAATTTTCCGTGCCGACACGGCGGCACGCTCTGTCAGGGGCATGTCAGCTGCCGAACGCCGCGATGAAACACGGTTGGCCTGGCGGGCGAAAGAGGAGCATCGTTTTTGAATTCGAATTCGACGGAGTGGATTCCATGACATTAACGCCGGCGTCGATTCTCTGGCGTCGGCTGGATGTGGAGGGCCACGATTCCTGCCTGCTTTCACAGATCAAGGACGGCTACTGCCTTAGGGGGCAGGCCATTTTCGTCCAGGACGACAAGCCATGCTGCCTTGCCTATGAGGTGGTCTGCGATGCCGTCTGGCGGACAAGGGCGGCGCGGGTCGATGGCTTTCTCGGCATGCGCGAGCTGGTCTATGCGATTGAGCGCGACGCCGACGGTCAGTGGACGCTGAACGGCAAAATCCTGCCGGACGTCGCCGGCCTGGTCGACGTCGATCTCGGTTTCACGCCGGCATCGAACCTTCTGGCGATCCGCCGGTTCGACCTCGGCGTCGGCCAGGCAAGGCCCGCGCCGGCCGCCTATCTGACCTTCCCCCAGCTCAGGCTGACGCGTCTTTAGCAGAGCTACCAGCGGCTGGATGAAGGCCGCTATGCCTATGCCGCGCCGATGTTCGGTTACGACGATATCCTCGTCGTCTCACCGGCCGGCTTCGTCATCAGTTATCCTGGCCTGTGGACAAGCACGGCTGCGTCGGCCTGAAGGCAGCCGAATCGCCCGCCTATTTCGCGTCCAGCACGTCGCGCAGTTTTGCCGCCAACTGCTCGATGGTGAAGGGCTTGGCCAGGAAATGCACGTCGTGGTCGAGCACGCCGTTGTGGACCACGGCGTTCCTGGTGAAGCCGGTGGTGAAGACCACCTTCAACTGCGGCAGGCGCGCCAGCGCTTCCTGCGCGAGCTTGCGGCCGTTCATCACCGGCATCACGATGTCGGTGAACATAAGTGCCACGCCCGGATTGTCCGCCAGTTTCTGCAAGGCTTCCTCGCCGCTGCCGGCATCGATGACGGTATAGCCGAGTTCGCGCAAGGCGTCCGTGGTCGAAGCGCGCACGCGGGCGTCGTCCTCGACAACGAGGACCGTCTCGGTGACTTCAGCGGGATTGTCGCCTCGGCCAGTGGGCAGAACAGCCTCTTCCGCACCGAAGAAACGCGGCAGATAGAGCTTGATCGTCGTGCCTTCTCCCGGTTCGGAATAGATATTAACGTGGCCGCCCGACTGTTTGACGAAGCCGAACACCTGGCTCAGCCCCAAGCCGGTCCCCTTGTTGACCGGCTTGGTGGTGAAGAACGGCTCGAAGGCCCTCTCCATGACGTCCGCCGGCATGCCGGTGCCGGTGTCGCTGACCGCGATCATCACATACTGACCGGCTTTGACATCGGCATGGGTGGCGGCATAACCGTCGTCGAGATGGCTGTTGGCGGTCTCTATGGTCAGCTTGCCATTGTCGTCCATGGCATCGCGGGCGTTGACCGCCAGATTGAGGATGGCGTTCTCGATCTGGCTCGGATCGGCGTGGGTTTTCCACAGGCCGCCGGCAAGCACGGTTTCGATGCGGATGGTTTCGCCGAGCGCCCGCCGCAACAGGTCCGACATCCCGGTAACCAGACGATTGGTGTCGACCACTTGCGGCGCCAGCGGCTGCTGGCGCGAGAAGGCGAGCAGCCTGGCAGTCAGATTGGCGGCCCGGGTCGCCGCGTCGACCGCCGCCTCGATGAAGTTCGCGATGTCGTGCTCGCCGCGCGCGAGTTTGCGCTGGGCGAGGTTCATGGCACTGATGATCACCGCCAGCATGTTGTTGAAATCGTGGGCGATGCCGCCGGTCAGCTGGCCGACCGCTTCCATCTTCTGCATCTGGCGGAGCTGCGATTCGGCCGTTTCGCGCGTCCGGATCTCGTTGCCGAGCTCGATGTTCTTGCGCATCAGCTCTTCCTGGGCGACGACCACCTCGCGAAAACGGCGGCGCGACAGGCGGATCGTGTAGGCGCCAAGCAGGAAAATCGCCAGCAGAGCTGCAAATGAGCCGATACGCAGCCAGCTTTCGACCCGGTCGGTATGTTCGTCGCGGGCAGCGATTGCCGCGCCGCTGATGCGCCGGATCGTGTCCATGCTGGCCCTGATCTGGTCCATGGCTGCCTTGCCCTGGCCGCTGCGAACCAGTTCCAGCGCTTTCGCCGCGTCGCCGTGATCGTAAAGCGCAATCGTCTGCGTCAGTTCAACCTGCTTCAGCGAAAGCGCGTCCTTGATGCGATTGATCTGCTGGACGAGTTCGTCGTCCGGCGCGGTCATGCTATCGATGCGGGCAAGCTGGCCCGGAATGGCCTCGACCGCCTGCCGATAGGGCTGGAGGTAGGATTTATCCCCGGTCAGGAGATAGCCGCGCTGGCTGGTTTCGGCGTCCTGCGCCAGCGAAAGCAGGCCGGACAGCGATTCCTGGTACTCGATTGCCTCGCGCGCCGCTTCGCGATTGGCCCTCTGGCCCTCGACCAGCACCGCGCGCGTGCCGACGATCAACGCCAGCACGCCGAAGCCGACGAAAAGCGGCAGCGATTGCCATCGCATGGCACGTCGAAGACGAGCAATCATTTGATATGCTGGACCAAAAGGAGTTCCCCGCGGGCAGCATTTGGTAAGCGGCGGCGGGGCGGAACGCAATATGCCGTCGTCCTGAAGCCGGCAATCCGTGGCCAGCCTTGCGAAACGGTGATCATTTGGCTAAGGAGGCCGCGCATTCAGCGGTCGGCTTCTGTCGGGCGCTTTCTTCCCCTTTCGGCCCGGGCCGGCTTCAGTCAAAGGCATTTCGCTTCCATGGCGCGCATCGTGATGAAATTCGGCGGAACCTCCGTCGCCGACATCGCCCGCATCCGCAATGTGGCGCGTCACGTCAAACGCGAGGTCGATGCCGGCCATGAGGTGGCTGTCGTGGTTTCCGCTATGGCCGGCAAGACCAATGAACTGGTCGGCTGGACCCGCGAAGCCTCGCCGATGCACGATGCGCGCGAATATGACGCCGTCGTTGCCTCGGGCGAACAGGTCACCGCCGGCCTGCTGGCGATCACGCTGCAGAATATGGGCGTGCACGCCCGCTCCTGGCAGGGCTGGCAGATCCCGATCAAGACCGACAACGCACATGGCGCGGCGCGCATCCTAGACATTGACGGTGCGTTTTTGATCAAGCGTTTCGGCGAGGGTCAGGTGGCAGTCGTCGCCGGTTTCCAGGGCATCGGTCCGGACAACCGCATCGCCACGCTTGGCCGCGGCGGTTCAGACACCAGCGCGGTGGCCATCGCCGCCGCGGTCAAGGCCGATCGCTGCGACATCTACACCGATGTCGACGGCGTCTACACCACCGATCCGCGTATCGAACCCAAGGCGCGGCGGCTTAACAAGATTTCGTTCGAGGAAATGCTCGAAATGGCCTCGCTCGGCGCCAAGGTGCTGCAGGTGCGGTCGGTCGAGCTTGCCATGGTGCACAGGGTGCGTACTTTCGTGCGGTCGTCCTTCGACGATCCCGATGCGCCCGGAATGGGGGATTTGCTCAATCCTCCGGGAACGCTCATTTGCGACGAGGAAGAGATCGTGGAACAGCAGGTCGTCACCGGAATTGCCTACGCCAAGGACGAAGCGCAGATTTCGCTGCGCCGGGTCGGCGATCGCCCGGGCGTTGCCGCCGGCATTTTCGGCCCGCTGGCCGAGGCCAACATCAATGTCGACATGATCGTCCAGAACATCTCCGAGGACGGCAAGTTCACCGACATGACCTTTACCGTGCCATCCGGCGACGTCGACAAGGCTCTGGCCGTGCTCGAGCGCCTCAAAGCTCCGATCGGCTATGACGTCGTGCAGTCCGAGGCCGGCATGTCGAAAGTCTCGGTCATCGGCATTGGCATGCGCAGCCATGCCGGCGTGGCCGCCACCGCCTTCAAGGCGCTGGCCGACAAGGCCATCAATATCCGGGCCATCACCACCTCCGAGATCAAGATTTCGATACTGATCGACGGTCCCTACACGGAACTCGCGGTTCGCACTTTGCATTCCGTCTACGGTCTGGATAAGCAGTAGCGAGAACGATTTGAGTTGTTGCGTGTGCGCCGGTCGCGGTGGAAACTGCGGCGGGCAAAATGCCCATTGGAGAAGAAGCCGCGATGCGTGATACGGCCAGTGGCCCGCGCGTTCTGCTGAAACGGCTCCGCGAGCTCATGCAGGAGCCGCTGGAGCCGCAGGAGCGGCTTGACCGGATCGTGCGCGACATCGCCTCCAACATGGTCGCCGAAGTCTGCTCGCTCTATGTGCTGCGCGCCGATTCGGTGCTCGAACTCTACGCCACCGAAGGTCTGAACCCGAACGCCGTCCATTTGGCGCAATTGCGGCTGGGACAAGGCCTGGTCGGCACGATTGCCGCCAGTGCGCGACCGCTCAACCTCTCCAATGCGCAGGAACACCCGGCCTTCGCCTACCTGCCGGAGACGGGCGAAGAGATCTACAATTCCTTCCTCGGCGTGCCGGTGCTCAGGGCAGGGCGCACGCTGGGCGTGCTCGTGGTGCAGAACAAGACCATGCGCCACTACCGCGACGACGAGGTCGAGGCGTTGGAAACCACCGCCATGGTGATCGCCGAGATGATCGCCACCGGCGATCTTGCCCGGCTAACGCGGCCCGGCCTCGAACTCGACCTGCGCCGTCCCGTCAGCTTCACCGGCCTGTCGTTCAACGAAGGCGTCGGGCTTGGCCATGTCGTGCTGCACGAGCCGCGCATAGTCGTCACCAATCTGTTCAACGAGGACAGCGAGGAGGAGGTCCGCCGGCTGCAGTCCTCGCTCGGCTCGCTCAGGCTGTCCATCGACGACATGCTGGAGCGGCGCGAGGTCGCCTTTGAGGGCGAGCACCGCGAGGTGCTCGAGGCCTACCGCATGTTCGCCAATGACAGCGGTTGGGTGCGCCGGCTGGAAGAGGCGATCCGCAACGGCCTGACGGCGGAAGCTGCTGTCGAGAAGGTGCAGAGCGACATGCGCGCCCGCATGCTGCACATGACCGATCCCTATCTGCGCGAGCGGATGAGCGATTTCGACGATCTCGCCAACCGGCTGCTGCGCCAGCTGATGGGGCGCGGGCCCGACGATGTCGCGGCTTCGCTGCCGAAGGACGCCATCCTGGTCGCGCGTTCGATGGGCGCGGCAGAGCTGCTCGACTATCCCAGGGACAAGTTGCGCGGCGTGGTGCTGGAGGACGGCGCCGCCACCAGCCACGTCGTCATCGTCGCGCGCGCCATGGGCATCCCGGTCGCCGGCCAGATGAAGGGCGCCGTTTCCATGGCGGAAAACGGCGATGCCATCATCGTCGACGGCGAGGAAGGCATCATCCATCTGCGGCCACAGCCGGACCTCGAAGCCGCCTATGCCGAAAAGGTCCGCTTCCGGGCGCGCCGGCAGGAGGTCTACCGCGAACTGCGCAAGAAGCCGTCTGTGACCAAGGATGGCGTCCAGGTCGATCTGTTGATGAATGCAGGTCTCGCCGTCGACCTGCCGCAGCTGGCCGAAGCGGGTGCGGCCGGCATCGGCCTGTTCCGCACCGAATTGCAGTTCATGGTCGCCTCGACCTTCCCCCGCGCCGAAGCGCAGGAGAAACTCTACCGCGACGTGCTCGACGCGGCGCGCGGCAAACCAGTCACCTTCCGCACCATCGACATTGGCGGCGACAAGGTGCTGCCCTACTTCAAGGGCGCCATCCAGGAAGAAAACCCGGCGCTGGGCTGGCGGGCGATCCGCCTGACGCTCGACCGGCCGGGCCTGCTCAGAACCCAGATCCGCGCTCTGCTGAAAGCCTGCGGCGGGCGCGAACTGAAGCTGATGCTGCCGATGGTGACGGAATTGGGCGAAATCGCCCAGGCGCGCGAAATCATCGACCGCGAGGTCAGGCATTTGTCGCGCTTTGCCCATCATCTGCCGACCAGTCTCAAGCTCGGCGCCATGCTGGAAGTGCCGTCGCTGCTGTTCCAGCTCGACGATCTGATGAAGGCAGTCGATTTCGTCTCGGTCGGTTCCAACGATCTGTTCCAGTTCGTCATGGCGGTCGATCGCGGCAACACGCAGCTGTCCAACCGCTTCGACACGCTGTCGGCGCCGTTCCTCAGGGTGCTGAAGCAGATTGCCGACGCCGGCGAGCGCAATCACACGCCGGTGACGCTGTGCGGCGAACTGGCGGGAAAACCCATCTCCGCCATGGCGCTGATCGGCCTTGGCTACCGCTCGATCTCGATGTCGCCGGCCTCGATCGGCCCGGTCAAGGCGATGCTGACCGAACTGCCGTTGGAGGAATTGCAGGCCTTCTTTGCCGACAATCTGATGGCGCCGGCGCATGGGCTGCCGATGCGGGCGCTGCTGCAGGCCTTTGCCGACGACCGCTCCATCCCGCTATAGCATCAACCATGGTCAATCTTCCCCGCGAGCGTATGGATCAGGTCGTCAAGCGTTTCGAGATGCTCGAAGCGCAGATGTCGGCCGGCCCGGCGGCCGATGTCTATGTGAAGATGGCCTCGGAATATTCCGAGCTGCAGGGCATCGTAGCCAAGGTCAGGGAATTGCGCTCAGCCGAACATGAGCAGGCCGACCTCAAGGCGATGCTTGCCGACAAGGGCACCGATGCCGAGATGCGGGCGTTGGCCGAGGCCGACCTGCCCGGGGTCGAGGAGCGTATCGAGGAACTGCAGAAGGACATCCAGATTCTGCTGCTGCCCAGGGATGCCGCCGACGACAAGAACGCCATCCTCGAAATCCGCGCCGGCACCGGCGGCGATGAGGCAGCGCTTTTCGCCGGCGACCTGTTTCGCATGTATGAGCGCTATGCGGCCGAGCGCGGCTGGCGCTTCGAGACGGTTTCGGCCAGCGACGGCGACGCCGGCGGCTTCAAGGAAATCATCGCCACCATTTCCGGCAAGGGGGTCTTTGCCCATCTGAAATTCGAATCCGGCGTGCACCGTGTGCAGCGCGTGCCGGCGACCGAGGCCAGCGGGCGCATTCATACCTCGGCGGCGACGGTGGCCGTACTGCCGGAAGCCGAAGAGGTCGATATCGACATTCGCGCCGAAGACATCCGCGTCGACACGATGCGCGCCTCGGGTTCGGGCGGCCAGCACGTCAACACCACCGATTCGGCGGTGCGCATCACCCATCTGCCGACCGGCATCATGGTGGTGCAGGCTGAGAAGTCGCAGCACCAGAACCGGGCCAAAGCCATGCAGATCCTGCGCGCGCGGCTCTATGACATGGAGCGCAGCAAGGCGGACGAGGAGCGTTCCGAGGCGCGCAAATCACAGGTCGGGTCGGGCGACCGCTCGGAGCGCATCCGCACCTACAATTTCCCGCAGGGGCGCGTTACCGATCACCGCATCAACCTGACGCTCTACAAGCTCGACCGGGTGATAATGGGCGAGCTGGACGAGGTCATCAACGCGCTGATCGCCGACCACCAGTCGAAGCTGCTCGCCGATATCGGCCTCGATGGCTGATCATCTGCCCGGCACGCTCGGGCCGCTGCTGCGGGCAGCGCGGGAGCGGCTTGCCGCGGCCGGCGTCGCCGATCCGGCACTGGACGCCAGGCTGATCGTCGAACATTTTTCCGGTACTGACCGCACGCAGGCGATAGCCGAGCCGCAAAGGGCGGTCGACGTCGGTGCGCTCGCTGCAATCGATGCCGCCTTGCGGCGGCGCCTTGCCGGCGAACCGGTGCACCGCATCCTCGGCTATCGCGAATTCTACGGCCTGCGTCTTGCGCTGTCCCCGGAAACGCTGGAGCCGCGGCCGGACACCGAAACGCTGGTCGAGGCGATCCTGCCCTTTGCCAGCGAAACGGCCGAAAGGCTGGGGGAATGCCGTATCCTCGATCTTGGCACCGGCACCGGCGCCATTGCGCTGGCCCTGCTCAGCGCCGTTCCCGCCGCGACCGCCACCGGCGTGGATATTTCACAAGATGCGCTCACGACCGCGACCCGCAATGCCAGGCAACTCGGGCTGGCCGGCCGGTTCGAGGCGCTGCACTCCGACTGGTTCGCAAAAGTTTTCGGCCGCTACCATGTAATTGCCGCAAACCCTCCCTATATATCTTCTCAAGACATTGGAAATCTGCAGGACGAGGTCCGCGATTTCGATCCGCGCAGAGCCCTTGATGGCGGTGTGGACGGTCTTGGCCCCTACAGGATCATCGCCGCCGAAGCGGCAGGGTTTTTGGAAGCACAAGGCAAGATTGCGGTCGAGATCGGCCACACGCAGCGCAATGAGGTCAAAGACATATTCGCGGCAGCCGGCTACAGGCTGGCCGGGGTATTTGTCGATCTTGGCGGAAACGACAGGGTTCTTATGTTTGAACAGGGAAAGCCTTGACGCAGTGCAAAAAAGCGCTTGGCAATGCCGGGGAATGCGGCTAGGGTCCGCCTTAACCGGATGAGACGAAGCAGGCAGTGCTCTTAGCGATTCGGTTTTCCTTGGAAATAGCTGCCTTCTTGCGCAAACGACGCCCAAGCTTCGAGCGGGAATCGTCCGGCAAGTGATGTAACCGGAACAGGATGACACGTGGCGCCAACGCAATTGATGCGGGCGAACGCCGGTGAAGAGACGAAACGGCTGGCTGCATGAGCGCCTCCGTTCGTGAAAGTTTTTCGAAAATTTCAAAATGAAGAGAGTCTAATGAGGCCACAACAGCAGAACAGGCGCATGCGCGGTCGCAACAACAATGGCGGCGGCGGCAACAACAATAACAACAATAACAACCGCAAGGGCCCAAACCCCCTGACGCGCAACTACGAGAGCAACGGCCCGGACGTGAAGATCCGTGGATCGGCTCAGCAGATCGCCGAAAAATACGCCACCCTGGCGCGTGACGCGCAAAGCTCCGGCGACCGGGTGATGGCGGAGAATTACCTCCAGCACGCCGAGCACTACAATCGCATTATTGCCGCCGCTCAGGCGCAGTTGCCGATCCAGAACCAGCAGCAGACTCGCGACGATTTCGACGACGACGAAGATCGCGACGATTTCGACAATGCCGGCAACGGCAATGGCGGCGAGACGCAAGCTCCGCAGGCCAACCACGGCAACGGTCCGCAGCCGACGATCGAAGGCACGCCGGCCGAACTGGCATATGGCCAAGAAAACAGCCGCGAGAACAACAATGGCCGTGACAATAATGGCCGCAACAATAACGGGCGTGACCGCAACCGTGACCGCCGCCCCAATGGCGGTTATGGCCAGAACGACCAGCGTGGCGACTATGCCCAACGCGGCGAGCATCAGCGCGGCGACCAGCAGCGCTTCACCGAAACCCCGGTGCAGGCGGAGGCCGTTTCCGCGGTTGAACCCGAAGCCGAGACCGGGTTCTCCGAGCCGGCGCCGCTGTACGAAAACCTGTCCCCGGCGGCTCTTGCCGCCCGTGCCGAACTCAATGAGGCCGCCGCCGAGAACGGCACTGCCCGCCGTCCGCGGCGTCCGCGGCGTCCGCGCACCAATGCCGATCCTGTCGGTGACGACCAGTCTGGTGGTGAACAGGTGGATGGCGCCAGCGAGACCGTTGCAGCCACCGAGGTGGATGCGGCGCCGGCTGAAAGCCCTGCCGTCGACCCGTTCGTCGTCGACGCCAACAACTGACCGGACAAGACGGCAGTCCTTGAAAACGGCGGAGAGAAATCTCCGCCGTTTTCGTTTGCTTAGGTATGCAATATCCTGTGCGGCAAGTCTTGAGCGGCAATGGTTTGCGCCCCATATCTGGCGGGAACTGGACCCGGCTCCGATGAGCGGGTCCGTCACCGCAATCTGATCCGGTGCCGCAAAGCGGGCCGGTGATGGAAGGAGACAGATATGAACCTCGAGAAATACTCCGAGCGCGTCCGCGGATTCATCCAATCCGCCCAGACCATGGCGCTCTCGCGCAACCACCAGCAATTCACTCCCGAACACATGCTGAAAGTCCTCGTCGATGACGATGAGGGTCTGGCCGCCTCGCTGATCGAGCGCGCAGGCGGCAATGTCCGCGACGTCAAGCTCGGCGTCGAGACCGCACTCGAAGCCATGCCCAAGGTGGAAGGCGGCAATGGCCAGCTCTACCTGGCGCAGCCGTTGGCCAAGGTGTTTTCGACGGCCGAGGAATTGGCCAAGAAGGCCGGCGACAGCTTTGTCACCGTCGAGCGGCTGCTGCAGGCGCTGGCGATGGAGAAATCGGCCAAGACGGCCGATATCCTGGCCAAGGCCGGCGTCACCGCGCAGGCGCTGAACCAGGTCATCAACGATGTCCGCAAGGGCCGCACCGCCGATTCGGCGAGTGCCGAGCAGAGCTACGACGCTTTGAAGAAGTACGCGCGCGACCTGACTGCCGACGCCCGCGCCGGCAAGCTGGACCCGGTGATTGGTCGCGACGACGAGATCCGCCGCACCATCCAGGTGCTGTCGCGGCGCACCAAGAACAACCCGGTGCTGATCGGTGAGCCCGGCGTCGGCAAGACGGCGATCGCCGAAGGCCTGGCGCTGCGCATCGTCAATGGCGACGTGCCGGAATCGCTGAAGGACAAGCAATTGATGGCGCTCGACATGGGCGCGCTGATTGCCGGCGCCAAATATCGCGGCGAATTCGAAGAGCGGCTGAAGGCCGTGCTCAATGAAGTCACCGCTGCCGCTGGCGGCATCATCCTGTTCATCGACGAGATGCACACGCTGGTCGGCGCCGGCAAGGCCGATGGCGCCATGGACGCTTCGAACCTGTTGAAGCCGGCATTGGCGCGCGGCGAACTGCACTGCGTCGGCGCGACCACGCTCGACGAGTACCGCAAGCATGTCGAGAAGGACGCCGCCCTTGCCCGCCGTTTCCAGCCGGTTTTCGTCGACGAACCGACCGTGGAAGACACGGTTTCGATCCTTCGCGGCCTGAAGGAGAAATACGAGCAGCACCACAAGGTGCGCATCTCGGATTCGGCGCTGGTGGCGGCGGCAACCTTGTCCAACCGCTACATCGCCGACCGTTTCCTGCCGGACAAGGCGATCGACCTCGTCGACGAAGCCGCGTCGCGGCTGAGGATGCAGGTCGATTCCAAGCCGGAGGCGCTGGACGAGATCGACCGCCGCATCATGCAGCTCAAGATCGAGCGCGAGGCGCTGAAGGTCGAGACCGACGACGCCTCAAAGGACCGGCTCGCCCGTCTGGAAAAGGAACTCGTCGGCCTCGAGGAGGAATCGACCGAGATCACGACCAAATGGCAGGCCGAGAAACAGAAGCTTGGGCTCGCCGCCGATCTTAAGAAGCAGCTCGACGAGGCCCGCAACGAGCTTGCCATTGCTCAGCGCAAGGGTGAATTCCAGCGCGCCGGCGAGCTTGCCTATGGCAAGATCCCTGAGCTGGAAAAGAAGCTCCGGGAAGCCGAAGCCCAGGACGGCAAGGCCGGCATGGTCGAAGAGGTGGTCACACCCGATCACGTTGCCCATATCGTGTCGCGCTGGACCGGTATTCCGGTCGACAAAATGCTGCAGGGCGAACGCGAAAAGCTGCTGCGCATGGAAGACGAGATCGGCAAGCGTGTCGTCGGCCAGGGCGAGGCGGTGCAGGCGGTGTCGAAAGCTGTGCGGCGCGCCCGTGCCGGCTTGCAAGATCCGAACCGGCCGATCGGCTCGTTCATGTTCCTCGGGCCGACCGGCGTCGGCAAGACGGAGCTGACCAAGGCGCTGGCGAGCTTCCTGTTTGACGATGAGAGCGCGATGGTGCGCATCGATATGTCGGAGTTCATGGAGAAGCACTCGGTCGCCCGGCTGATCGGCGCACCTCCTGGCTATGTCGGCTATGAGGAAGGCGGCGCGCTGACCGAAGCGGTGCGGCGCCGGCCCTATCAGGTCGTGCTGTTCGACGAGATCGAGAAGGCGCATCCCGATGTCTTCAACGTGCTGCTGCAAGTGCTCGACGACGGGCGGCTGACCGACGGCCAAGGCCGTACGGTCGACTTCCGCAACACGCTGATCATCATGACGTCGAACCTCGGCGCCGAATATCTGGTCAATCTCGGCGAAGACCAGGATGTCGATGCCGTGCGTGACGAGGTGATGAGCGTGGTGAGAGCCTCGTTCCGGCCGGAGTTCCTCAACCGCGTCGACGAGGTGATCCTGTTCCACCGGCTGCGCCGGCAGGATATGGGCCGCATTGTCGAGATCCAGCTCAAGCGGCTGGAAAGCCTGCTTGTCGACCGCAAGATCACGCTGTCGCTCGACCAGGATTCGATCGACTGGCTGGCGGCCAAGGGCTACGACCCGGCCTATGGCGCACGGCCGCTGAAGCGGGTGATGCAGAAGGACCTGCAGGATCCGCTGGCGGAAAAGATCCTGCTCGGCGAGATCCTCGACGGTTCGACCGTCAAAGTCACCGCTGGGTCCGACCGGTTGAATTTCCGGTCGAAGCCCACCGTCGTGGCGACTGAAGCCGCAGCCTGATCAATACGCCGCGCCTCCCGAACGGACGCGCGGCGTTTTCTTGTGAATTCGCGGGGGGCGCACATGACGCTGGACGACTACAACAGCCTCTGCGCCTCGCTGCCGCAAACGACTCATGTCGTGCAGTGGGGTGACGCGCATGTCTGGAAAGTCGGCGGCAAGGTCTTTGCCATCGGCGGCTGGAATGATGGCGGCCAGCTTTTCGTCACCTTCAAATGTTCCGAAATGGCCTATGACATTCTGAAGGACCAGCCCGGCTGCCGGCCGGCGCCGTACCTCGCTTCGCGCGGCATGAAATGGATCCAGCGTCAGACAAGCCAGAGCATGGATGATGATGCGCTGAAGGACTATCTCGGCGAAAGCCATCGCCTCGTTGTCCTCAAGCTGACGAAACAGACGCGCAAGGAATTGGGCCTGTAGCGGCCTTGAAATCCGCCATCTTCATGCCCGGTTCATGTTGGAAAGCTTATGTTCTGGTTTGCTGGCGGAGGGGTTTGCCTGCAGGCTTTTGACGGTCAGGGCGTTGCTTGCGCATCCAAACGGTGGCGAGAGCGTTCTGAAGGGATACTGCCGGGGCGGCGGCAATTACGACCGGAGAGTTTGACCACCATGTTTCGCACGATCTTTGCCTTTTCGGTGCTCGCCGCCGGGCTGCTTGCGTCGAGCGCCATGGCATCGCCGACGGTGGATAACGCACTGCCGGTTGTTCGCGCTGCCGATAACGGCGGCATCGTGCTTGCCCAGGACGGCAATCTCGACATCTATTACGACGCCAGGGGCAACCGCGTCATCGTCGATGCCGACACCGGCAAGGTCATCGCCATCCAGCCGCCGCAGACCAGGCTCGACCGCCGTGCGCTGCGCCGCCAGATGCGGGCGCGCGAACTCGGACGCGCACCGGTCGAGGATGACGACCGTTATTATCTCGATGATCCCGAGGACATGGCGCGTTTCCGCCGCAGGCAATTGGAAGAGCAAGGCAGGGTCATCATCCCACCGGCCGACGACTATGATCCTGACAGTGACAATTCGGTGGACGCCTATCCGGCGGCGCCACAGGATGACGCCAATGATGGCGACATTTATCCGGAAGCACCGAAGTCTGCCGAGCCGCGCCCCGTCAAGCGCCAGCCACTGAACGAAGCCTCGATCGATCCAGCCGAGCCGGCGGCCCCCGGCGACGAGGCCGCTCTGCCGCCCAGGAGCGATGGCGGCAAGACTGTCGTCGATCCCTCGCTTTCACTCGGTGCGCGCCAGGATGTGGCTGCTCTGCAGGTGCTGCTCGACCGTGCCGGCGCCTCGCCCGGCGTCATCGACGGGCGCTTCGGCTCCAATGTCGACAAGGCGCTGGCCGCCTACAATCAGATCACCGGCAGCAATCTGCGCTCGACCGATGCGGTCGGCATCCAGGCCGCGCTGGCGCAAACCGGCGGCGATGCTTTCGCCAACTACACGATCACGCCGGAGGACGCGGCCGGTCCTTATGTCGCCTCGATACCGGAAGATTACAGCCAGAAGGCGCAGCTCGACCGTATGGCCTACACCTCCGTCACCGAAGCCTTGGCCGAGCGCTTCCATATGGACGAGAACTACCTGAAGAGGCTCAATCCCGAGGCCGACTTCAATCGCCCCGGCACCATCATCAAGGTCGCCAATTTCGGCAGGCTGGTGGCAACGCCGGTTGCCCGCATCGTCGCCGACAAGGACAAGAAGCAGGTGTTTGCCTATGATGCCGCCGGCAAGCTGGTCGCAGCCTATCCCGCCACCATCGGTTCAGCCGACACGCCGTCGCCAACCGGCACCCATACGGTGTCGCGGGTCGCGCTCGATCCGAACTACACCTACAACCCCAGCATCAATTTCAAGCAGGGCCAGAACGACAAGATCCTAACCATTCCGCCCGGCCCCAACGGTCCGGTCGGCTCGGTGTGGATCGCGCTGGACAAGCCGACCTACGGCATTCACGGCACGCCCGATCCCTCCAAGATCGGCAAGACCGAAAGCCATGGCTGCGTGCGCCTGACCAATTGGGATGCGCGCGAACTGGCCAAGCTCGTCTCGCCGGGCGTCACGGTGGAATTCGTCGGCGGACCAACAATCGCGGATGTCGGCGGGACCTCAACCGACGAGTTTACGCAGCAGTGAGGCGCGCGGCGCGGCGGCATAGATGAGCTGTACCAGCAGGATGAAACCGATGCTGAGCAGCGGCGTGATCAGGCACAGCGCCGCGCCGGCCGCCCACAGCGCCTGTGCCTTGACGATACGATTGTAGACCGTGCGCCGCGTTTCAGCGTCCACATCCTCGGCGATCATGCCGTTCCCGTCCGCATACCACCAGCTGGCGAACAGCGTCACGCCCAGCATCAACAGGTTCAGCCAATAGACGATCACCGCGGTTCGGAACTCGAGGAAATCGGCCAGCAGGTCGGTCGAGAACGGCAGCAAGGCGATGAAGGCGAGAAAACACAGGTTCAGCGTGGCCAGCCGCCGATCGGACCTGGCGATCAGCCCGTGCTGCGCCTGCTGGCCGAACCAGAAGATGGTCAGCGTCAGGAAGCTCAGCGCATAGGTCAGGAAGCGTGGCGCAAGTCCGGCGATTGCCGAAAGCAGCTCGCCCTCGGAGTGGACCATTTCGTGCGTCGGCACGCGAATCTCAAGCACGATCAGGGTAAGCGCAATGGCAAAGACGCCATCGGTGATGCCGACAACGCGCCCGCGCGCCTCTACCGATGGTTCGAGCGGTCGTTTCATGCGGCTTCCCCTTGCTTTGCGCGTTGCAAGAAACTTAACACGCGCTATGTGCCGGTTGCATCCATTGAGGCGTGGTTCCTACCCATGCGGTCAGGTCGATCTGGTTTTAAGGACTGCGAAGCCCTGGCTGGTTGTTGCCAGGGCATCGGAAGTCTAAGCAGGCTCTCATGAAGTCTCCGAGCGAAGCTGCAGCAATCCCCCTGACCGGCTCTCTTGCCAATGGTTCGTTTTGTCCGCCGGCGCAGCGCAAATTCGTGCTGGTCGCGGCGATCCTGGCATCCGCGCTCGGCTTCATCGACGGGTCGATCCTGGCCATCGCCACGCCGGCGATCCGCGTCGACCTCGGCGCCGGCCTGGCCGAGGCGCAGTGGATTTCCAATGCCTATGCGCTGACGTTGTCGGCGCTGATCCTCGCCGGGGGCGCAGCGGGCGATCGATTCGGCTTGCGGCGGGCATTCGTCGCCGGCATCGCCCTGTTCATTGTCGCCTCGCTCGCTTGCGCGGTAGCGCCGAATGCGCTGGTGCTCATCGCCTTTCGCGCCATTCAGGGCATCGGCGCGGCGATCATGGTGCCGGGCAGCCTCGCCATCATCGCCAAGGCCTATCCGAAGAAGGAGCGCGGTCGCGCGATCGGCATCTGGGCTGCCGCCTCGGCGCTGACGACGGCGCTCGGCCCGGTGCTGGGCGGCTTCGTCCTGTCAGCCTTTGGCGGCGGCATCTGGCGGGCGATCTTCGCCGTCAACCTGCCGTTCGGGCTGATCTCGATCTATCTTCTTCTGGCCAAAATTCCCGCTGATGCACCAACAGAGATGCGAAGCCTCGATCTTGGTGGCGCAGCGCTTGCCACCCTTGCCTTCGGGGCGCTGGCCTATGGGCTGACTGCGATGAGCGCCGAAGGCGGCGGGCTGATGTCGGGACCGAGCATCGCCGCCGGTGCTGTGCTGCTCGGGATCTTCATTGTCTTCGAGCTTCGGCAGCGCGAGCCGATGATCGATCTCAAGGTGTTTCGGATCGGCGCCTTTGCAGGCGCCAACGTCGCCACGTTCTTCCTCTATTTCGCGCTCTCGGCCAATTTGTTCTACCTGCCGATGCTGTTGATCGCCGGATGGGGGCTGAGCACAAAAGAGGTCGGCTTTATCTTCCTGCCGCTGTCGGCGTCGATCGCGCTGCTGTCGGGTCCGGTCGGCCAGTGGTCGGATCGGATCGGTCCGCGGTTTCCGATCGCCAGCGGCTGCCTGGTCGTGGCCATCGCCTTTGCCGGGCTTGCAATGCTCACCCACGCCGGCATCCACAATTTCTGGACCGGCACCTTTCCGATGATGGCGGTGATGGGGCTCGGCATGGCGCTGGTGGTTTCTCCGCTTTCGACGGCGATCATGACGGCGGTCGAGGACAAGAATACCGGTGCTGCCTCCGGCATCAACAACGCGGTTTCGCGTATTGGCGGGCTGATCGCGGTGGCAGCGATGGGATCGCTGGCGGCCTGGGTCTATTCGACGATGCTGGACGCCGGCGTCAGACCTGGCATTCCGGGGTTCGGCGAACCGGTCTCGACAGCGCTCGCGCCGGAACTTGAAGCGACACGGCTCGCCGCCAGCGATGCGGCCTTCGCAGCCGTGTCGACGGTGACGGCTCTGCTTTGCCTGCTTGCCGCTGTCATCGCCTGGATAACCATCTCCGGGCAGAAGCTGCCCTGGTCGCAAACCGCCGAGAATCAGCAACCCTGATTCGGGGCGGACTGATTCGTAGTGCTCTGATTTTGAATGAATTTGATTCGGCAGCGCGGTTTTGAAGGCTTAGCCTTCGATCTTGGCGCTCGCGACTTTCAGTGGATTGCTGTCTTCCTGCTTGAGCAGTTCATCGATGCGCTCGCGCTCGCGCTTGAAGGCGACAAGGTCGTCGCCCTTCAGCACCTTGCCGACCGGCAGGCGCACGCGCATCGGGTCGACCTTGGTGCCGTTGACGATCAGCTCGTAGTGAAGATGCGGACCGGTGGAGAGGCCGGTCTGGCCGAGGAAGCCGATGATCTGGCCCTGGCGGACATGAACGCCCGGCTCGATGCCTTTGGCAAAGGCACTCTGGTGATTGTAGGAGGTCTCGTAGCCATTGGCATGGCGGATGATGATCTGCTTGCCGTAACCGCCGGCCCAGCCGGCCTTTTCGACGGTGCCGTTGCCGGCGGCGATGATCGGCGTTCCGATCGGCGCTGCCCAGTCGACGCCGGTATGCATGCGGACATAGCCGAGGATCGGATGCCTGCGGGCGCCGAAGCCGGAGCGGAATTTCCCGGCGGGCAGGGGATTGCGCAGCAGGAACTGCTCGGCGCTCGATCCATCCTCGTCGAAATAGTCGGTCGAGCCGTCCTGCATCTGGAAGCGGTAGAAATTTCGCGTCTGGCCGCCGAAGGTCGACGAGACATAGAGAAGTTCCGATTTGTCGGATGCCTGGTCGTCGCCGTCCGGCTGCGAGAACAGCACGTCGATGCGGTCCGACGGATTGAGCCTGGATTGGAAGTCGACGCCGGAGGCCAGGAGCTTGACCAGTTGCTGGGTCAGCTTCTTCGACATGCCATAGGAATAGGCGGCGCGGTAAATGCCGTCATAGACGTTCGGCAGATTGCCGCGCACCACCACCGGCGCGGAGGAATCGTCAAACGCCGTCAGCAATTCGGGATTCGGTTCGGGTTCCTGCGCCGGCACATACTGGCCGTGATCGTCGAGCGCGATGGTGACGATGTGCGTGGTCTTGTCATAGACGCTGGTGCGGACCACCTTGGCGGCGTCACCATGCACTTCGAGCCCGACGCGCAGCACGGTTCCGGCCTTCAGCGCCGGTGCGTTGAGCAGCTTGCCGATCGCCTCGGCCATGCCGGTGGCGTCATCGCCGGTATAGCCCGAATCGGCAAAGGCCTCAGCAATGTCGCGGTCCCTGGTAAAGGGGATGATTTCCTCGGCGAAAGCCGGGGTCTGGTCGTCGATGGCGACGCGCGGGGCCACCGAAACGTTTTCCGGCACGATCTTGACGTCGTAGGAACCGGCCATCGATTCGGCGAAGGCGTCGCCGAATCGCTGCGGGTCGACATAATGCAGCGAGGCAACCTGGATAGCGCCGTCGCCGAGATCCGTGCCGGCCTCGCGTACCACTTTTTCCACCTCGTCGGCGGACAGGTCGCTCTTTTCGTCGAAGGAGGCCGTCTCGACCGGGAAATCGACCGTCTTCAGGCTCATCTCGCTTTCGACCTTGGCGCCGTAGATCTGGCCGCCAACCGCGGAAGCCGTGGCCGGTTGCGCGGGCGTTGAGTCGCCATCGTCGCCGAACACCTGCATCGGGTCGAAAGGCGGATAGGCGCGGTTGGTTGTGTGGCCGGCGGCCAGCGCCATCTTGATCTGCACGAACGGCATGGTGTGGATAACGTCGCGGTCGCCAACCTTGGTCACCATCGATACTTCCATGCGCCGGCGGTCCTTGGCCTTGGCGATCTGGCGCGGCGCCACCAGCCTGGTGGTCTTGGCGACCTCGCCGGAATCGCCGCCGCTTTCGAGCTGGGCCAGCTCGGCGATTTCGGGCGGGGTTGCCAGCTGTTGGCGGCCGTCAAGGGCAGCGAACAGCGCCACACCCATCAGCACGCTCGAGGTCACGCCAGTAAGGAAGGTGCCCGACAGCCAGCGCGCCGAAACCTCGCGCCGGTCGGGCGGGCCGCTGCGGCCATCCGCGATCAGCGGCGGCTCATTGCCGAGTTCGGCTATGACATCTTCCGTGTCTGGCATCCAGAAAGGCTGCTTCTTCCCCGGGCGGAACGGCTTTTCGCTTCTGTTGGGCCATGACATTTGCCTGTCACGGCGGGTGAAGTCAACGAAGCGGCGAAATCCCCACTCACACGCTGTGTTTACAGCCCCTTATAAAGAGGCGTCTCTATGCTCTTATAAGAGGCTCCCAACCGGTGATGCGCAGGCCTCGCTTTGGTCTTTTGGAGAAAGGCGCTGCGCGTCGCGCGGCACCTTCTTGTTGGCTTTGGTGTCGAACGGCAATGCGGCGGCAATAGGGCTCCTTCTGGGCAACGCCAATGTTCCCCTGGGGCAGTCCGCTGGCTCCAAAACTTCTGTCGCAAAAAGTTCAAAAACATGAGTGATCGGTGTTGACAGTTTGAGTGGGTGGCGACTATATACGCCTCACGAACGAGGGCGGTGCGCCGCTGGCGGCGAAGCAGTTTGCTTCTGAATAAGCCCTTGTGAAATTCAAGAGAGCCGCGTAAGCGACACTCGGA